>JANNJH010000376.1:0-1781 GCA_031405775.1 Sphingomonadales bacterium
CGGAGATGTCGGTCGGGTCCATGCGCATCTTCCCCCAGTCGATGCGCTCCTTCAACGGCTGATCCCGTCCAGCAATCAGTCCGGCCAGCGTCTGGCGCTGGAAGTTGAAGTGGCCGGGGTTGACCTTCATCCGCCGAAAAATCCCCTCGGGCGAGATCAGGCTGTGATCGGAGAGGACAATGATGTGCTCGCGATCCGACTGGACAGGATCGGCTCCCGCGGGATCGATGACGATCGGGCCGTAATGGCCAAGCTGCTCCTGAAGCCCCGAGTGGCTGTGATACCAATATGTCCCGCTCTGCTTGATCGGGAACTCGTACAGAAAAGTCGAACGCGGCTTGATCCCGGGGAAGGAAACGCCCGGCACGCCATCGAATTGCGGCGGCACCAGCAGCCCATGCCAGTGAATCGAGCTGTCCTCGTCGAGGTCGTTGACGACGTGAAGCCGCACATTCTGGCCTTCGCGCAATCGGATCAGCGGGGCCGGGACCGTGCCGTTGATGCCGATCGCCTTGGAGGACCGCCCGTCGATCATCATCGTCTGGCGTGCGATCCGAAGCGTGATGTCTTCACCGGCTACGGTCGGCAAAGGCGTGGTGACCCCGCTCGAGACCGGCTGCGCCCATGCCGGCAAATAGGCCGACAGGGCAAGACCACCGCCTGCCAGGGTGGCGCCGCGCAACAGCTGGCGGCGGTCGATGCTCCGGCTCATGCCGTCTCCTCGTCTTTCGATCACAGTGGTTCGTACGGCCGAGCAAACCCGGCAGCCTTCACAACGAATTACGCACGATGTTGGCAAAGCCCTCAAACTATTTCGAGCATTTCGCCGAAGCGGGTCCACGCTCGGTATAGCGTGTCTCAATGGTTCGAAGCACCAGCGTCATACGCGCTGATTTGGCCAATACATCGAGATAGCGCAAGTTTAGGCAGTTTACAGATTTCCGATAACATCGCATAAGATTGCGATGGATCCGCGTCGTAACCCATTCTCGCCCGGTGCAGGGACCCCGCCGCCCGAACTCGCCGGCCGTGACGCCCTGATCGAGCGCGCCGCAGTCGCGCTCGATCGCATCCGCAGTCGCCGGGCAGCGCGCAGCATCATTCTTTATGGACTGCGCGGCGTCGGCAAGACGGTGCTGCTCGGCAAGATCAGGCTCGACGCCGAGGCCAGGGGACTCGTGACGGTCGCTGTTGAATCACCCGAGGAACGGTCGCTGCCGGCGCTCCTCGTCCCGGCATTGCGGATGGCGCTGATCAAGCTCAGCCGCACCGAAGCCGCCAAGCAGGGCGTCAAGCGCGCGCTTCACGCGCTCGCCGGTTTTGCCAAGCTCAAGGCCAAGTTTGGCGATCTTGAGGTGGCGCTCGACCTCGAACCCCAACCCGGCCTCGCCGATAGCGGCGACCTCGATCTCGATCTTGCCGAGCTCCTCGCTGCCGTCGGCGAGGCGGCGGCGGAACGCGATACCGCGATCGTGCTGTTCATCGATGAACTGCAGTATGTCCCGGAGCTGCAGCTCGCTGCCCTCATCGGCGCACTCCACGCGGTCAACCAGCGTCAGCTGCCGGTGACGATGGTCGGTGCCGGCTTGCCGCAGCTGCTCGGCGCTTCGGGGCGCGCCAAATCCTATGCCGAGCGGTTGTTCGAATTTGTCTCGATCGACCGGCTCGAGCCCGAGGCCGCTGCCGAAGCGCTCCAGCGTCCGATCGAGCGCGAGGGCGCCGCCATCGAGCCGGCCGCAATCGCCGAGATCGTCGCGCGGACGCTCGGCTATCCCTACTTC
>JANNJH010000377.1:0-5633 GCA_031405775.1 Sphingomonadales bacterium
CGGCGGTCGAGGCACCGGTGACCATGTTGCGCGTATACTGTTCGTGGCCGGGCGTGTCGGCGACAATGAACTTGCGCTTTTCGGTGGCGAAGAACCGATAGGCGACATCGATGGTGATGCCCTGCTCGCGCTCGGCGGCGAGGCCGTCGACGAGCAGCGCGAAATCAATCTCCTGGCCTTGCGTGCCCATTTTCTTCGAATCGGCTTCGAGGGCCGCCAGCTGGTCATCGAAGATCATCTTGCTGTCGTAGAGCAGGCGGCCGATCAGGGTCGACTTGCCGTCGTCCACCGAGCCGCAGGTCAGGAACCGCAGCAGCGACTTGTGCTGGTGCGCATCGAGATAGGCGTCGATATCCTCCGCGATCAGCGCGTCGGTTTTATAGATGACATCCTCGGCCATGATCAGAAGTAGCCCTCCTGCTTCTTCTTCTCCATGCTGGCGGCCTGATCGAGATCGATCGCCCGCCCTAGCCGTTATGAAGTGGTGGTTAGCAGCATATCCTGGATGACCTCCGGAAGCGAATTTGCCTCGCTCTCGACCGCGCCGGTCAGCGGATAACAGCCCAGTGTGCGAAAGCGGATCGAGCGCTCGACCGGCGTCTCGCCTTCCTTGAACCGGAAACGGTCATCATCGACCATCAACAGCATCCCGTCGCGAATCACCGTCGGGCGCGGCGCGCTGAAATACAAAGGCACGATCTCGATGTTTTCGAGGTGGATATATTGCCAGATATCGAGCTCGGTCCAGTTCGAGATCGGGAACACCCGGATACTCTCGCCCTTGGCCTTTTTGGCGTTATACAGATTCCACAATTCGGGGCGCTGCTGCTTGGGGTCCCAGCGATGGTTGGCCGAGCGAAAGCTGAAGACGCGCTCCTTGGCGCGGCTTTTTTCCTCGTCGCGCCGCGCCCCGCCAAAGGCGACATCAAAACCATATTTGTCGAGCGCCTGCTTCAGCCCCTCGGTCTTCCACATGTCGGTGTGCAGCCCGCCATGATCAAACGGGTTTATCCCCTTCGCCATCGCTTCCGGGTTCTTGTAAACCAAAAGCTCCATCCCGGCATCGCGCGCCGCCTTTTCGCGCAGCGCGTACATCGCCTTGAATTTCCATGTCGTATCGATGTGCATCAACGGGAATGGCGGCGGCGACGGATAAAACGCCTTCTTCGCCAGATGCAGCATCACCGCGCTGTCCTTGCCGACCGAATAGAGCATGACCGGGCGTTCGGCCTCGGCCATCACCTCGCGCATGATATGAATGCTCTCGGCCTCAAGCCGTTGCAGGTGCGTGAGGGTCAGCGGTTCATTCGCTGCGGCAACTGTCGTCATATGTCGCTCCGGCCGTTAGGCATCAGTTGGCGTTGAGCTTGCCGCCATCGATCACCAGCGTGTCGCCGGTGTGATAGCGTGCCGCGTCACTCGCGAGGTAAACCACCGCGCCTTCAAGGTCTTCGGGCTGGCCGGCGCGGCCCAGCGGCGCCTTGGCGGCGACGGCGGCGGCGATCATGTCACCGATCGCCGGATCGGCGTGCGTCATTTCCGTCACGATGAAGCCCGGCGCGATGACGTTGCTGCGGATGCCATAAGGCCCCAATTCGGCGGCAAGCGTCTTTGACAGCGACCACAAGGCGCCCTTGGCCAGCGCATAATGCGCCATCGTCGGGACCCCTTGGAAAATCGAGCCGCTGCCGCAAATGATCAGCGATCCGCCCGGCTCGCCGGCCTTGGCGCGCGCCACCATATGCTTCGACGCCTCGCGCAATGTGTAAACCGCGCCATGCAGGCTGACATCGAGCAGGTCGCGATACACCTCGCCCGACATCTCGGGAAACGGCGCCTGGGTGGCGATGCCGGCATTGGCGACACAAATATCGATACGCCCGAATTCGGCGATCAGCGCGTCGACCCCGGCGATGACCGCGTCCTCGGAGCGCACATCGACCGAGCGCGCCCGGATGCGCGTGCCAAAGCCGCTGAGCGCCGCGACGGCGGCGGCGTTGCGATCGTCGCGGCGGCCCCAGATCACCACGTCCGCCCCGGCACGGGCCAGACCGCGCGCGAATGCCAGCCCAAGCCCCGAATTGGCGCCGGTCACCAGCGCCACCTTGCCGGTCAGGTCGAAGGGATTTTGCGCCACGTCGTGCTCCTGATTGCGGGGCCTTAATGAAGCCAATGGCGCATGGGCGCAATCGCCGAAAGTTGCCATGCCGCGCCAAGATGCTGGCAAACCGGCCATTGCGGGGCGGAAATTTCAGTGCAGCATCTGCTGCCGATATTCGCGCGGGCTTATTCCGGTGGTGCGGCGGAACGCCGCCGAAAACGCCGCCGCTGTCTCGAACCCGCAGCGCCAGGCGATTTCCTTTATCGCCGGTGCACGCGCCGCAAGCAGCGCCTTGGCGCGCACGACGCGGCGTTCGGCCGCCGATTCCATCAGCGTCCGCCCGGTCGTGGCGCGAAACATCCGAAAGAAATGCCGCGTGCTCAGCCCGCATTCGAGCGCCAGCTCGGCGATGCTAGGCGGCTTGCCCTGGGCATCGAGGCGTTCGTCGATATGCCGCAATTGGCCGGGACTGAGCCGTCCCGAAACCTCGTCACTGGCACCGCTCAGGCCGCGGAAATAGCGCCCCAGTTCAATCGACAACTGGGTGCAAAGCGCCTCGGCCATCAGCTCGGAGCCAAAGCCCGGCGCCTCGATCTCGCGCGCCAGCCGGAGCAGAACATCGCGCACGAACGGGCTGCGAACATCGAGGCTGGCGGCCAGTTCGGCCATCGACCAGCCGTCGCGATCATCGGCCAGCGCCGAATCGAAGCGGCAGCAGATCGAGCTTTGCGAACCGGCGCCCCATTCGCTGGCCAGCCCATGATCGGCGGGGATGAAGATGACGTCACCGAGCGGGCGCGGTCCGTCACCCGGCGCATCGACATAGCGACCGCGCGCCGCGCCGGGTCGCGGCGACAGCGCCAGGTCGAGAAAGCCATGGGGCGATTGGAACAACGACTGCTGCGGCCGCGAGAATCGATAGTCATGGCGCTCGACCGTCGCCGACGGCGAGGCGATCCGGCCGCGGACCGAACAGGAAAAGCTCTCCGGCAACGGCGCGGGCGGGAATACCGAGGTTTCGAGCATCTGCGATCTCCCGCTCCGGCCACGCTTGCAGCGAGCTTCGATATGCGTGGCCGAGCGCCGGCGCGAACCTATCGAACTACAGGTCGGCAACGATGGCAGGGCACAGGCATTTTTGGCCGGGGCACGACAGCCTTGGCCGTTGCCAATCGCCGTCGCCGGGCGCTTCCTGCAACATCGATCATCGACGCGGGGACGGCATGGCAACAAGCGACACCAAAGTGATCGACATCACCGATCTGCGCGACCCCGTGCTGACGCCGATCCAGCAAGGCGCGCTCGCCGCCGCCGCCGCCCATCCGGTGACGCTGCGCGTCGAGAACATCCTTGATGCCGCACGCACCGAAACCGGGCTGAGCGATTTCGGCGCCACCGACTTTCTCGAACGCCTCGGCGTCTGGCTCCAGGCCATCGACGAGGACGCCAACGCCTCGGCGATCACCCGCGCCAATCTGTTCGCGATGACGGTGCGCTATGCAGCGACCCGGCTGCGCGTCGAAGACCTGATCCGCCGCCACCCCGAGATTCTCGACATCAATATCGATCGCCCGATCATCGTCGCCGGCCTGCCGCGATCGGGCACGACGCACCTGCTCGGGCTGCTCAGCGCCGACAAGCGGCTGCGCTCGCTGCCGTGGTGGGAGGCGATCGCGCCAGTGCCTACCACCGAAGATATGCCGACCGCCGAGGACGCCCCCACCGCCGCCGACCCCAACCCGCGCTGGACCCGCGCCGAAGCCGGCTGGCAGGGCTATGCCGCCGTGCTGCCGCACATGGCGATCATGCATGAATTTTCCGCCGATCACATCAGCGAGGACATCGAGCTGCAGGCGCTGGATTTCTCCTCGTACCTGATCGAATGGCTCGCCTATGTGCCGCGCTGGCGGGACTATTATCTGTCGCACGATCAAGCCGGCCCCTATGCCTATCTCAAAAAGGCGATGCAGGTGTTGACCTTCCTTCGCGGCCCCAACCGCTGGGTGATCAAATGCCCGCAGCACATGGAACAGCTGCCGGCGCTGTACAAAATTTTCCCCGATGCGACCTTCGTCATCACCCACCGCGACCCGGTCGGCTCGATCCGCTCGGCGATGGTCATGGCGCTGTATGCGGCGCGGCTGCTGCGCAAGAAGGTCGATGCGGCCGAACCGCTGGGCTATTGGCCCGACCGTTATGCCCGCTTGCTGCGCGCCTGTGTCCGCGATCGCGACATCCTGCCCGCGGCCCAGACCATCGACGTCTATTTCCACGAATGGATCCGCGATCCCGATCCGATCCTGCGCAAGATCTACGCCTGCGCCGGCCTGCCGCTGACCGATGCGACGCTCGCCGAACTCCATGCCTATCATGTCGCGCATGAACACAAGCATCCGGGCAAGCTGGTCTATAACCTCGAACGCGATTTCGGCGTCACCGCCGCTGAACTGCGAAAACCCTTCGACTTCTATTTCGAACGCTTCCCCGTCCAGGTCGAAGTCAAGTGACCGCCGACGACGAGCGCGCCATCACCGCGGTATTGCTGCGCTATGCCACCGGCATCGATCGCCGCGACTGGCCGCTGTTCGCGAGCTGTTTCGCCGCCGATTTCGAAGGCGATTACCCCGGCTTCGGCCTGTGGCGCGGACCCGGCGAAATCACCGATTTCATGGAACAGGCACACGCCCCGCTTGGGCCGACGCTGCACCGGATGACCAATTTCGTCATCGAGGGCGACGACACTTCCGCCACCGCGCGGAGCTATGTCGATGCGCTGCTGATGCCCGCAACCGATGACGGCGACGTGCATCGCGCCGCCGGCTGGTACGACGACCGGCTGGTGCGGACCGCGCAAGGCTGGCGGATCAGCCGCAGGCGGTTCGTGCCGGTCCAGATCAGCTAGGTTGCACGGGGCGGACACCAGTAGAAAGCCCCATATGGCGTGTTCGAACAGCGCGCCCCCACCGATGATGCCGAGCAAACACTCGACTTCAGCAACCGGCTATGGGTAAACTTGTCGGAGCCGCCTGCTGGACAGCGGCCGCACCTGCACGCCAATGTGAGGAGGAAGCAATGAAGTCGATCGTGCTTGGAGTTGGCATTTTTCTATGCGATCCTCCTCCAGTTGCCGGGCTTTTTCCTTTTTGGCGTTGGCGGCATCAACAATGATTTGGTGGAGCTTGACCTCATGGACCTTGGAAAACTGATAGTAAAAGCCGCCGAAAATCAGGACGCCAATAAGGGGTACGATGAAGTAGATTTTGTTCATGGTCTGATGCTGCGTAAAGGTGGTGGGAGAGGTGGTCAGGATTTGTTTTTCTTCGCCTCGCGATCCTTGATGAGGGAGCTGAGTGCGTCGGCCATGTTCTGCCCATCCTTGGCGCCTTCGGGGTATTCCGTGGCCTTGCGGGCGGCCTCGAGTGCGATGTCGTACTTTTGGAGGCTGTAGGCGGTGTAGGCGAGGGAGAGATAGGCTTGGTAAGGTTTGGACAGGTTGCCCTTGGCGATGGCGATCTGGATGTGTTTGAGGGAT
>JANNJH010000378.1:0-1116 GCA_031405775.1 Sphingomonadales bacterium
GAAGGTCTCGATGTGGTCAGTGACCACCGAGGCGGTCCCAGCCTTCAACGCCTCGAACAGGTCGGCGTCAGGCACCAGGCAGAGGCGCTGGTCCCAGGGGTTGTAGGTGGGCGTGAAATGGGTGGCGACATCGTAGTCGGGGCCCAGGGCATCCTGCACCATCTTGATGATGCCGGCCTTCACCTGGGCGGGCTTGCGCCGGGCCATGCGGAAGAAATACATGCCGAACAGCACATTCTTCCAGCGCGTCAGCTGATACGCCAGCATCGGCGGCAGTTTGCGGCGCAGCCAGAGCGCCACCGGATCTTCGGCCGGACGCGACACGACATAGGTCGGCGAGCGCTGGAGCATCGTCACATGCGCCGCGCTGTCGGCCATGGCCGGCACCAGCGTCACTGCGGTCGCGCCGCTGCCGATGACCACGACGCGCTTGTCGGCATAGTCGATATCGGCGGTCCATTTCTGCGGGTGGACAACGCGCCCCTTGAAGCGTTCGATGCCGGGAAATTCGGGGAGGTAGCCGGCGTCGTAATTATAGTAACCCGTGCACATGAACAGGAAATTGGCGGTGACTTGCCGGCGCTCGCGGCCAAGCCCGGCTTCGAGATCGCCGGCTTCGCGATCGCCGGCTTCGAGATCGCGAGCTTCGATATCGCCGACTTCGATATCAACCGTCCAAATGGCGTCGGCGGTCGACCAATTGGCGGCGACGATGCGCTGATCGAAGCGGATATGGCGATCGATGCCATATTGCTTCGCGGTTTCGTCGAGATAGTTGAGGATTGCCGGCCCATCGGCGATCGACTTGGCCTCGGTCCATGGCTTGAACGAATAGCCGAGCGTGTACATGTCCGAATCGGAGCGGATGCCGGGGTAGCGGAACAGGTCCCAGGTTCCGCCGATCGCGGCGCGACGTTCGAGGATCGCATAGCTTTTGCCGGGACAGTATTTCTGCAGGTGATAGCCCGCGCCAATCCCCGAAATACCCGCGCCGACGACCAGTACGTCGAAATGCTCGCTTGCCATTGTCGTGTCCCCAAAGCGCGCCCGATTTGAGCGCAAATCATTCTGTGCTGGCATCTTGTGCCGGAATTTTGTGCCGGCATATCGGCAATT
>JANNJH010000379.1:0-3508 GCA_031405775.1 Sphingomonadales bacterium
GCAAAGCTCGCGGCATTCACCATCGCCGAAATCCTGACCGCCGAGCGGCACCCGCAAGCCGACAAATTGCAGGTGCTCAGCGTCTCGACCGGCAGCGGCTTGCCCGTGCAGGTCGTCTGCGGGGCGCCCAACGCGCGCGCCGGGATGAAGGGCGTTTTTGGCGCGCCGGGGACGCTGGTTCCGGGCAGCGGCATCACCTTGAAGGTCGCGGCGATTCGCGGCGTCGAATCGCGCGGCATGATGTGCTCGATGCGCGAACTCGAACTGTCGGAGGAGCATGACGGCATTATCGAGCTTGCCGCCGATGCGCCGCTCGGGGGGCGCTATATCGACTGGGCCAGGCTAGCCGACCCGGTGTTCGACGTGGCGATCACGCCGAACCGGCAGGATTGCATGGGCGTGCTCGGCATCGCCCGCGATCTCGCGGCGTTGGGCATCGGCACGTTGAAAATGCGCGAGATCGCGCCGGTGGCGGGCGGTTTCCCCTGCCCCGTCGAGATCGCCACCCATGACCCCGACGGCTGCCCGGCATTCCTCGGGCGCGTCGTGCGCGGAGTCGTCAACGGGCCGTCGCCCGACTGGATGCAGCGGCGGTTGCGCGCCATCGGGCTGCGGCCGATTTCGGCGCTGGTCGATATCACCAACTATGTCAGCTTCGATTCGGGGCGGCCGCTGCACGTCTATGACACGGCGAAACTGTCCGGCGCGCTCGTCGCCCGGCGGGCGGTGGCAGGCGAGAGCGTCGAGGCGCTTAACGGCAAGACCTATGCGCTCGATGAAACGATGACCGTCATCGCCGACGATCGCGCCGTCCACGATATCGGCGGCATCATCGGCGGCATGGAATCGGGCGTCACCGAAACGACGACCGAGGTTTTGATCGAGGCGGCGTATTTCAACCCCGAACGCATTGGCGCTACGGCACGCAAGCTGGGGATTACCTCCGACGCGCGGGCGCGGTTCGAACGCGGTGTCGATCCGGCGTTCGTCGCGCCGGGGCTGGACCTCGCGACGCGACTGGTGCTCGACCTGTGCGGCGGTGCGGCTTCGGAGGTGACGGTGGCGGGCGTCGTGCCGATCGCCGAAAAAACCGTGCAGTATCGACCGGCGCGGGTGCTCGGGCTGGCCGGCATCGATGTGCCGCACGACGAACAGGCCGATATCCTGACGCGGCTGGGTTTCGGCGTGACGCGCGGTGATGTGTCGCCCGCCGGGGAGCCAGCACACTGGCGCGTGACGGTTCCCTCATGGCGGCGTGATGTCGGCGTTGCGGGCGCCACCGAAAGCTGGGACGGCGAGGCCGATCTGGTCGAGGAAGTCGTGCGGATTCATGGCCTTGACCGGGTTCTGGCGGCGCCGTTGCCGCGCGCCGAGGGCGTGGCGCTGCCGACGGCGACCCCGGCGCAGAAGCTCGAACGCAAGCTGCGCCGGGCGCTGGCGGCACGCGGCGCCGACGAGGCGATCACCTGGAGCTTCCTGCCGCCGGCGCAGGCCAAAGCCTTTGGCGGCGCGGCGTGGACGCTCGCCAACCCGATTTCGACCGACATGGCGGCGATGCGGCCATCGTTGCTGCCGGGGCTGCTGGCGGCGGCGAAGCGCAACCAGGATCGCGGCCAGCCGGGGGTGCGATTGTTCGAGATCGGCCAGCGTTACCTCGCCGATGGCGAACACCCGACGGCGGCGCTGGTGCTCGCCGGCGAAGCCCGCGCGCGCGGTTGGCAGAGCGGTGCGGCAACCGGCTTTGATGCCTATGATGCCAAGGCCGAGGCGCTGGCGGCGCTGGCCGCGGCGGGCGCGCCTGTCGATCGGTTGAACGTCGTCGGGCCGGCCAATGATTGGTGGCATCCGGGCCGGTCGGGGCGGCTGGTGCTCGGCAAGGCAGTGCTGGCGGATTTCGGGCTGGTGCATCCAGCGACGCTGGCGGCGTTCGATCTCAAGGGCGCGGTGGCGGCGGTGGAACTTTATCTGGATGCGCTGCCGCCGACGCGCGGGCGGAAGGGTCGCGGAGCCTATGCGCCGCCGGCGTTGCAGGCGTTGACGCGCGATTTCGCCTTTGTCGCCGATGAAACGCTGGCCGCCGACGCGCTGGTGCGGGCAGCGGCGAGTGCCGACAAGGCGCTGATTTCGGGCGTGCGGCTGTTCGATCGCTTCGTCGGCGCCAGCATCGGCGCCGGCAAGATCAGCCTCGCCATCGAAGTGACGCTGCAGCCGACCGACACGTCGCTGACCGATGCCGGGATTGACGCGGTTTCGGCCAAAGTGGTGGCGGCGGCGGCGAAGCTGGGGGCGGTGCTGCGCGGGTGATGATCCCTCTCCGGGTTGACGCGAAGGCGTCGCCTACGGCTGCGGGAGAGACTCGCCAGCGCGGCGCGTGAGGGGGTTCGCTCGCGTCGAAGCAGCAAGACCACCCTCACCCGGGCCGCCTGCGGCGTCTCTCGCCTCTCCCCTCAAGGGAGAGGGGACTCCGCGCCTCGCACGGCTGCGGCTTAGCCTTTGATGAACAGCCCCTTTCGCACCAGCGCGCTTTGGCTCTATGATGTGTTCGAGTGGGCAGCGTCGCCCCGCGTCATTTGCCGGAGCCGATGCAGCCTTTCCCTTGGTTCGATACCGCCATCATATTGGCGCTGATCCTGCTCAACGGCTTCTTCGCGATGTCGGAGATGGCGATTGTCTCGTCGCGGCGACCGCGGCTGCGCGGGTTGGCGATGGCCGGCCATCGCGGTGCCCGCACGGCACTGGGTCTCGCTGAAAACCCCGGCAGTTTCCTGTCGTCCGTGCAGATCGGCATCACCCTCGTCGGCATCATCAACGGCGCCTATTCCGGCGCGAGACTGGCGGTGCCGGTCGGGCAGCGCCTGAGCGGCTGGTTCGGTGTCAGACCGGCGCTGGCGGAGGAAATCGGCTTTGCCGTCGTCATCGTGTTGACGACCTATTTGTCGCTGATCGTCGGCGAGTTGGTGCCCAAGCAATTCGCGCTGCGATCGCCCGAGAAGCTCGCCTCGTTCGTGGCGCCGATCATGGCGGTGGTCAGCCGCGTTGCGACGCCGGCTGTCTGGGCGCTCGATCATTCGAGTGCGCTGGTCTTCAAGCTGCTGGGGCAAGTCCGTCACGGCGACAATCGCGTCACCGAGGAGGAGTTGCGATCGGTCGTGCAGGAGGCCGAGACGGCGGGCATCATCGAGCAAAGCGAGCGCCAGATGATCTCGGGGATCATGCGGCTCGCCGATCGCCGGGTGCGCGGGGTGATGACACCGCGCGGGCTGGTCGACTGGATCGACGCCAACATGAGCGACGCCGATATCCGCGCGCATCTGGCCGCCAGCCCGCACACGCGGCTGCCGGTGGCGCGCGGCACTGTCGACGACATCATCGGCGTCTTGCAGGCGCGCGACGTCGTGCAGGCGCTGATCGAAGGGCGGCCGCTCGATCTCGCCGCGTTGGCCAGGCCGGCGCCGGTGATCCCCGATGTCATCGACGCGGTCGATGCGCTGGCGGTGCTGCGTGATGC
>JANNJH010000380.1:0-2233 GCA_031405775.1 Sphingomonadales bacterium
CGCAGCCGCACATCGCCAGACGATGCTTGCCGCGCGGCGCGCGAATCCCTAAACCGCGCGCTGCCGCCGCCAACAAAAGCCTGGAAAGGTCGCCCATGTCCCGGGGACTCGCCCCCGCCGTTCCCCCGCGCCCGGGTTTCGGCCCGCTGATGCGCCTGGCCGGACCCGTTGTCGTGTCGCGGCTCGGCATCATGGCGATGGGGCTGGTCGACGCCATCGTCGTTGGCCGCCATTCGGCGACGGAGCTTGGCTTCCAGGCGCTCGGCTGGGCGCCGACCGCTGTCGTGCTGACGACGTCGATCGGGCTATTGTCGGGCGTCCAGGTGATGACCAGCCAGGCCATCGGCGACAATCGCGCCGCCGATACCGGCGCCATATTGCGGCGCGGCTGCGTCTATGCCTTCTGGATCGGCATTGTCGCCGCCGCCGTGCTTGCCGGGCTCGGCGGGCCGTTGATGCATCATATCGGCCTCGACACGGCGCTTGCCGATGGCGCGACGCCGGTGCTGCAAATCCTGGCGCTGTCGCTGCTGCCGATCCTTGTCGCTGACACCGGCATTTTCTGGCTTGAAGCGCATGGCCGCGCCGTGCCGGGCATGATCGCCATGTGGGGCGCCAATGTCGTCAATCTCATCCTCAACCTCTGGCTGGTTCCGGGCGACAGCGGCATTCCTGTCGACGGCGCCGTCGCCAGCGGCTGGGCAACGCTGATCTCGCGCATCGCGCTGCTGGTCTTCATCTGGATACTCATCGCCCGTTGGCGCCAGTCGCGGCCGTTCGGGGTCTTCGCCCCGGCGCCGAAGGACGCTGCCGCCGCCGCGCAAATGCGCCGCATCGGCTATGGCGCCTCCGCCAGCTATTTCATCGAAACGCTGGCCTTTGCCGCCATGTCGATCTTTGCCGGCTGGATCGGCGCCGTCGCGCTGGCGAGCTGGGCGATTGTTCTCAATGTCACCGCGCTGATCTTCATGGTGCCGCTGGGGGTTGCCGCCGCCACCGGTGTCATGGTCGGTCGGGCGTATGGCGCCGGCGATGCTGGCGGGGTGCGCGCGGCGGCACGGCTGGGCTTCATCGCCACCATTGCCGTGACGCTGACGATCTGCGCCACCGTCGGCTTGGGGAATGATTTGATCGCCGCGGCTTATGTAAAGGACCCGGCGGTATTGGCGACGACGGCGGCGGCGTTGCTGCTGTCGTGCCTGTTCTTTGTCGCCGATGGCCTGCAAGTCGTCGGCGCGCAGGCGCTGCGCGCCCAATCCGATGTCTGGATGCCGACCGCGACGCATTTCGCCAGCTATCTCGTGGTGATGATTCCGCTGGGCTATGTCTTTGCCATCGCGATGCAGCTCGGCATCAATGGGATCGTCTACGCGGTGATCCTCGCCAGCCTGATGTCGGCGACGCTGCTCTGGGGCCGCTTCCTGTGGCTGACGCGCGGCCAAGCCGCTCCGCCGAGACTATGACCTGTCAGGGTGATATCGGCGGCGAAGGGATCAACGCCCGCCCCCGCCACTGACTTGTAGAATTGTATCGTCAGCCGCGCCTGATCGGTTAGGCCACCTGTCAACGCGAATGGCTGGCCGATACCAATGCCATAGGCCCAGACGTCACGACCGCCCTCAAAGCCAGAAGTCTCAAACAAATGATCAGTGCCGCGATAGGCAATGACTTTTTCGGTTATGCCATCATGCGTCCAGTCATAGGCGATGGCGTAGAAACCAGCGGGAATATCTGAACGGACTCCATCTATTTTAAGTACACTCGAATCACTAACTATTGTAGCGTTTCCAAGAGCCGTTCCTGCAGGAAGTTTGATGCCGACATCATAACCCCGATTGTATGCATCCATCGACATGATAGCGAGAATCAAGTCTCTTTGCGTAGGTGCTTGAGTCATTTTTATTACTCGGCTTTGAAATTGTTCAAAGATATCTCCCGGGGATCGCCATACCGAAGCGTCCGACTCCATTCATCGAAACCTGTTTCTTTTCCAAAACCTGGCAGTTTTGCTTTTATTCCCGTTGTCAAATCTTCTTCGGTTACCTGGAGCGTAATCCGCCGCAACTGTACCCCCGGCCCGAAGCTGGCCGATAGGTTGCCCGGATCGATCGGTTCAACAGTCTTGGGCCCTCGCTCTTGCCGATCCAGTTCTGCTGCATCAGCTTGACGCGGTCGGGCCAGCCGGGCAGGCCGTGCTCGACCTGGGCCAGCAGTTCGTCGGCGTAGCGAGTGA
>JANNJH010000381.1:0-1349 GCA_031405775.1 Sphingomonadales bacterium
TATGCCCAGAAGACGCCGCTCAACGAATATAAGTCCGAAGCCTTTGCGCTGTTCGAACGCATGCTCGTCATCGTCCGCGAGGATGTGACGCGGATGCTGTCGAACGCCCAGTTCCAGATGGAAGCGCCGGTCTCGCAACCGGCGATGCCGGGCTTTGTGACGACGCACATCGACCCGTTCACCGGCGAGAACGACGCCTTTGGTTCGCGCCGCAATTTCGCGTCCGATGCGTTCGGCGCCTTGCCGTCCGGCGCGCTCACCGGCGCCATGGCGGCGACGGCCGAACTCAGCGAAGTCGATCCCGACGACCTTGCCGAATGGCACCGCGTCCTGTCGCGCAACGCGCTTTGCCCCTGTGGGTCGGGCAAGAAGTTCAAGCACTGCCACGGGGCGTTGTAGGGCTTGCGATCGCGCCGGCCTGCGAGGCGGTCACCCGCCAAGCGCCCAAGTGCAGGCCGGCAACAGGAATCCAATTGACGCAATCGGGGCCTGAGACTATAGGCCGCCCTCTCGTTCGTGGACCGAGGTCAGGGCTTCCTGCACCAACAGACCGCGGGCGTGAATTTGGAACAACAGGTTGCGCCGCGCGCGTGAGGTTCCCGCAAGGGAGCCGCTCGGGCTTATGCCGTGAGACGAAGTCGAAAGACCAAGTCGCTAGGGCGGGGCAGATCTGGAGTAGGCAGTTTTGCTGCCGAACTACAGGATGACAATTAGACGATGCCCACTATCAACCAGTTGATCCGCAAGGGTCGCGAGCCGCAGAAGGCCCGCAACAAGGTGCCGGCGATGGAAGCCTGCCCGCAAAAGCGTGGCGTTTGCACCCGCGTCTACACGACGACCCCGAAGAAGCCGAACTCGGCACTTCGCAAGGTTGCCAAGATCCGTCTTACCAATGGCTTCGAAGTCATCGGCTACATCCCCGGCGAAGGCCATAACCTTCAGGAACACTCCGTGGTCCTGATTCGCGGCGGCCGCGTCAAGGATTTGCCCGGTGTGCGCTACCACGTCCTGCGCGGCGTTCTCGATACCCAAGGTGTCAAGAACCGCAAGCAGAGCCGGTCGAAGTACGGCGCCAAGCGCCCCAAGTAAGAAGGACAGTTAAATGGCTCGTCGTCGTCGCCCAGAAAAGCGTGAAATCCTGCCCGATCCCCGGTTCGGTGATGTGGTGCTCAGCAAGTTCATGAACCTCGTCATGTACGAGGGCAAGAAATCCGTTGCCGAATCGATCGTCTATTCGGCGCTCGAAACCATCGAAGCCAAGAGCCGCCGTGAACCGGTCGGCGTCTTCCACGATGCGCTCGCCAATGTCCGCCCGGGCATCGAAGTGCGCTCGCGCCGCGTCGGTGGGG
>JANNJH010000382.1:0-1690 GCA_031405775.1 Sphingomonadales bacterium
GGTCGCTGCGGCAACTCGATCCGGCCATCACCGCGGCGCGGCCACTGGCGTTCATCGCGCATGGCTGGGGCGAGATCGACGTGATGCCGGGCGCGACGCAAAGCGCGGTGATGACGGCGATCGGCGGCTGGGGCTTTGATATCGGCACGTTGCGGGCGACCTGCGCCGGTATCGACGACGCGCTGGATTTTACGCGCGGCATCGAGGCAAGGCGGGCCGACTTGCCGTTCGATATCGACGGAGTGGTCTACAAGGTCGAACGGCTCGATTGGCAGGCGCGGCTGGGGCAGGTGGCGCGATCCCCGCGCTGGGCGGTGGCGCACAAGTTCGCGGCGGAACAGGCCGAGACGCTGCTGATGCACATCGACATCCAGGTCGGGCGGACCGGCGCGCTGACGCCGGTGGCGCGGTTGGCGCCGGTGACAGTTGGCGGTGTCGTCGTTACCAACGCGACGCTGCACAACGAGGACGAGATCAACCGATTGGACGTGCGCGCCGGCGACCGGGTGCGGGTGCAACGCGCCGGCGACGTTATTCCGCAGATCCTTGGCCGGGTGGCGGGCGATGGCCCACGCGGGCCGGCGTTCGTCTTTCCCGATCATTGCCCGGTGTGCGGAGCGCGAGCGGTGCGCGAGGCTGGCGAGGTCATCCGGCGCTGCACCGGCGGGCTGACCTGCGCGGCGCAGCGCAACGAACGGCTGCGGCATTTCGTCTCGCGGCTGGCGTTCGATATCGAAGGGCTGGGGTCGGAACGCATCGAGCTTTTTGCCGGCGAGGGGCTGATCGTCACGCCCGTCGATATCTTCCGGCTGCGCGCGCACCGCGATGCGCTGGTGGCGAAGAAGGGCTTCAAGGCGAAATCGGTCGATAATCTGCTCGCGGCGATCGAGGCGCGGCGGACGGTGGGGCTCGATCGCTTTTTCTATGCGCTGGGGATTCGCCATGTCGGCGAGGTGACGGCGCGCGATCTGGCGCGGGCCTTTGGTTCGGCCGAGGCGTTGCGCGATGCAGCGATCGCGGCGGCGCAGGATGCCGAGGCGCGGGCGCGGCTGACCGATATCGGGGGTATAGGCCCGGTGGTGGCGCAGGCGTTGATCGATTTCTTTGCCGAGCCGCACAATCTGGCGACGTTCGCCGACCTGTTGGGTGAAGTGGCGCCGGAACCGCTGGCGGCGGCGCGGCTGACGGCGTTGACCGGCAAGATCGTGGTGTTCACCGGGGCACTGGCGGCGCTGACTCGCGACGAGGCGCGGGCGCAGGCCGAGGCATTGGGGGCCAAGGTCGCGGGGTCGGTGTCGGCGCGGACCGACCTGGTGGTGGCCGGCGCCGATGCCGGGTCAAAGCGCGCCAAGGCCGAGGCGCTGGGCGTGCGGGTCATCGACGAAGCGGCGTGGCAGGCATTGGTGGCGGAGAATGGCTGATTATTGCAGCGTTATTTCAAAGCCATGTTCTGAGCGCATGGCTGATAGGCTGATTGCTGCACTGCACAACGGAACGCCACTCAACTATTCAATCTGTACCGCTTGGCATTTCCCGGGCGGCGCAAACAAGAGAAGACCCATGAAGCTCGTTCTGCAGGCCTTTGAGCCGATGCCGCACCCCTTTGGCAATTCGGACGCCAATCCCGATGTGCCGACTGTGACGCCGCGCTTTCGGAAATCGCGTATTCGGCTCAACCGGATTGTCATCG
>JANNJH010000383.1:0-1416 GCA_031405775.1 Sphingomonadales bacterium
GCGGTGGGGGCCGGTCGATGTCGCCGCCAAGCTGGAGCGTCGCCAGCACCGCCGCCAGCGCCGGCGCGACGCGCGGCACCGGCTCGCCGCCCTCGGGCTTGGGCGGTCGCCCCGGCGCCACTTCGACCGCCACGCCGAACAGCCGCGTCAAGGCGCGCGCCGCACCGCTCACCAACGGCCCGAAATCGCTTTCGTCGCCAGCGTCCAGTTCGTCATCGACATGCGCTCGCGGCGGCAGGAATGATTGCGGCCACAGTTCCTCGCTGCTGGCCTCGGAACGGATGCGAAGTTCGCTCATTGGACGACCAGGCTGGTGAAAAACACTTCCTCGATGCCGCCGGCGACGCCCTTGGCCCGCAGCGCATCGTTGACCGCCAGCTTCAGCCGCGCGCGCAGCTTGTCCTTGGCGACGCGGTCGGCAACATCGACCTCCGACAATTCGCCGAGCACCGACAGCACGGTCGAGATCAACGCCGGCTTGTGCTGCTTGATCGCGGCAACCAGCGGTTCGCCCCCGGTCGTCGACGCCGATATCCGCAACTGGAGGTAGCGCCCGGTATCGACGAGGTTCGACGTAAAGGCATTGTCGATATCGACATATTCGACCGGGGCATGTGCGGGCTCGGCGGCGGCCTCGCCCCCGGCATGGCCTTCGCCAACCCCGCCGATCCCGAGTTTCGTTGCGCCGATCACCGCGCCGAAACCTCCGGCGCCCGCCCCGGCGACAAAGGCCAGAACGATGAACAACAGTTTGGCGATGCCGCCGCCCTTGGCCTTGGCGGGCTTTGCGTCAGTGTCCGTCGAATCGCTACTCATGATATTTCAGCCTCAGGCATAACGGTCGGAAAGGGACGCACGGCGGGTCGTGGATTGGCTCGCCCGGTCGGCGGCAAAGGCGCTTGCGGCGGCTGGCATCGGCGCGGCGCGCGGCCGGCCATCACCGGGCGACTGGCCGGGATTCTGGGCGAAACCCTGGCCCGATGTCTGGCCTGAAGCTGAACCACCATCACCACCGATATCGAGCGAGTGCAGCCGCAGCCCATTGGCCGCGAGATCGGCCGCCAGCCGCGACGCGTCGCCAGCCAGAACCCCGGCCGCCGCCGCCGAGCCCGAAAGCTGCACGCGCAAATCCTGCGGCCCGCCCTCCAGCCCGATGCCGACATCGCCGAGCCGCTCGCTCGCCACCGTCATCATCGGCGTCATCATCGGCGGCATCGCTGCGGCGTTGGCGCGCGCCGCGTCATCGCCGTGCGCCGTGGCCGGCGTCAGGTTCGCCGAAGCGCCAATTACAAGCGGCGCCGGCCCCTGCGGCCGCATCGAGACGCCGGAATCGAGCATCGCTTCGCGATCGGACCGCGCCCGCTCGACCCGGTCGCGCATCACCGGCAGCGCCGGTTGCGTGTTGGCGGGCAGCGC
>JANNJH010000384.1:0-9213 GCA_031405775.1 Sphingomonadales bacterium
GCTTCATCCGCATGTTGACTCATATTCCGAGTCTCAGCGCAACCCCGTTTGCCAGCCCCGTGAGCAATTACGTCGATTCCCCATAAGTGAAAGCGAGCCTATTTTTTCGCGATCGACGTCAGCTCGGCGGAGCTATCCGCCATCTTCATGTCGAACGAAACCTCGTCACCGACCGCCACTTTCGCCAGCAGCGCCGGAGTGGCCGTGAAGTCCATTATCATCGCCGGCCATTTGGCCTCGGGGATCGGGCCATGGTCGAGCGTTATCGTGCCGGCGGCGGCGTCGATGGCCTGGACGATCCCGGTGCCGTGTCCGCTGACGGGCGCCGCGGCCGGCGCTGTGGACGTTGCTGCGGCCGGCACTTCGGCCGGGGCGGTCGTGTCGGCGGGTTTGGCGGGCTTTTGACCGCAGGCCGCAAGGGTCGTCGCTGTGCAAAGGGCGAGAATCAGGGTGGGTCGTGTCATCGTGCGTCTCCTTGGGGTTGAACTTTGGTGTGGCGGCGGCGGAGCAGCAGGAACGCCGCCGGGATGACCAGCATCGACAGCAGCGGCGCCGTCAGCATGCCGCCGATCATCGGTGCGGCGATGCGGCTCATGACCTCGGAACCGGTGCCGGTGCCGAGCAGGATCGGCAGCAGCCCGGCGAGGATGACGGCGACGGTCATCGCCTTGGGCCGCACCCGCAGCAGGGCGCCCTGGCGGACCGCATCGCCGACCGCTTTGGCGTCGGGCGACGGGCCATGCTCGGCCAGCGCGTGCTTGAGATAGATCAGCATGACGACGCCGAATTCGGCCGACACCCCGGCCAGCGCGATGAACCCGACCGCTGTCGCCACCGACTGGTTATAGCCGAGCAGGTAGAGCAGCCAGACGCCGCCGGTCAGGGCGAACGGCAGCGTCGCCATCACCAGCGCGGCCTCGTCGAGGCGGCGGAAAATGGCGTAGAGCAGCGCGAAGATGATCAGCAGCGTCGCCGGGACGACAATCTTGAGCCGCTCGATGGCGCGCTGGAGGTGTTCGAACTGGCCAGTATAAGCCACGCTGATTCCGGGCGGCAGCTTGACCTTCGCCGCCACCGCGGCCCGCAGGTCGCCGACGATTTCGGTCAGCGCGCGGCCACGGCCATCGACATAGACAAAGGTTGCCGGGCGGCCATTCTCGCTGCGCAAGCTCGGCGGGCCTTCGCTGACGGCGATGTCGGCGACGGTGCCGAGGGTGATTTGCTGGAGGCTTGGCGTCAGCACCGGCAAGGCCCGCAGATCGTCGATGCTGTCGCGCTGCTCGCGCGGGTAACGGATGCTGATCGGATAGCGCGCCAGCCCCTCGGTGGTCTGGCCGATGGTTTCGCCGCCGATGGCGCCCGACACCACCGCCTGCACATCATTGATGTTCATGCCATAGCGCGCCGCCGCCGCGCGGTTGATCCTGACATCGATATAGCGCCCGCCGGTCAGCCTTTCGGCGAGCGCCGAGGCGATGCCGGGAACGGTTCTGGCGACGGTTTCGATCTCGCGAGCCACGCGGTCGATATCGGCGAGGCTGGCGCCTGCGACCTTGACGCCGATCGGGCTTTTGATGCCGGTCGACAACATCTCGATGCGGTTGCGGATCGGCGGTATCCAGAAATTGGCGAGGCCGGGCACCCTGACCGCCGCGTCGAGTTCGTCGATCAGCCTGTCCTGCGTCATCCCCGGCCGCCATTGCGCCTTGGGTTTGAAGCGGATTACCGTCTCGAACATTTCGAGCGGCGCCGGGTCGGTGGCGGTATCGGCGCGCCCGGCCTTGCCGAAGACGCTTTCGACTTCGGGGATGGTCTTGATCAGCCGATCGGTCTGCTGGAGCAATTGGGCGGCCTTTGCCGTTGAAATGCCGGGCAGCGCCGACGGCATATAAAGCAGATCGCCCTCGTTCATTTGCGGCATGAACTCGCCGCCGATCTGGCTGATCGGCCACAGGCTCGTGGCAAAAACCAGCCCGGCGATAACCAGCGCCCGTTTGGGCCGCGCCAGCGTCCAGTCGAGCAATGGGCGGTAGATGGCGGTCAGCCAGCGGTTGATCGGGTTGGCGTTCTCCGCCGGGATGCGGCCGCGGATCAGCAGCCCCATCAGCACCGGGATCAGCGTCACCGACAATAGCGCCGCACCCGCCATCGCATAGGTTTTGGTGAACGCCAGCGGCGCGAACAACCGGCCCTCCTGCCCCTGCAGCGCGAACACCGGGATGAACGAGAAGGTGATGATGAGCAGGCTGAGGAACAGCGCCGGGCCGACCTCGATTGCCGCCTGCGTGATCACCTCCCAACGCGCCCTGCCCGCCAGTGTCTCGCCGGGATGATCGTGGGCCCAGCGTTCGAGGTGCTTGTGGGCGTTTTCGATCATCACCACCGCCGCGTCGACCATGGCGCCGATGGCGATGGCGATGCCGCCCAGCGACATGATGTTGGCGTTCACCCCCTGAATTCGCATGGCGATGATGGCGATGAGGATGCCGAGCGGCAGCGTGACGATCGCCACCAGCGCCGAGCGGGCGTGCCACAGGAACAGCCCGCAGACGATGGCGACGACGATGAACTCCTCGATCAGCTTGCTGGTCAGATTGTCGACGGCACGGTCGATCAGCCCCGAGCGGTCATAGGTGGTGACGACTTCGACCCCCGGCGGCAGGCTGTTTTTCAGCTCGGACAGCTTGACGCTGACAGCGTCGATGACCTCGCGGGGGTTCTTGCCTTGCCGCATGACGATGATGCCGCCGGCGACCTCGCCTTCGCCGTTCAATTCGGCGATGCCGCGGCGCATATCGGGGCCGAGCTGGATTGTCGCGACATCGCCCAGCATCACCGGCACGCCGCCCGCCGCCGTCCTGATCGGGACCGTCCGGAAGTCCCCCAGCGAAGTCAGATAGCCGCTGGCCCGGACGATATATTCGGCCTCGGCCATCTCGATGACGCCGCCGCCAGTCTCCTGATTGGCGCGTTTGAGGGCGTCGGTGACCGCCGACTGGGTGACGCCATAGGCGACGAGCCTGGCCGGATCGAGCACCACCTGATATTGTTTGACCATGCCGCCGACGCTGGCGACCTCGGCGACGCCGGGAATTGTTTTCAGTTCATATCGCAGGAACCAGTCCTGCAGGCTTCGCAGCTGCGCCAGGTCATGGCGGCCGCTGCGATCGACCAGCGCATATTCATAGATCCAGCCAACGCCGGTGGCATCGGGACCGATCGACGCGCTGGCCCCCGCCGGCAGCCGGCCCTGCACCTTGCTGAGATATTCGAGCACGCGCGCGCGCGCCCTGTAAAGGTCGGTGCCGTCGTCGATCAGCACATAGACGAAACTGTCGCCGACGAACGAATAGCCCCGGACGACGCGCGCGCCCGGAACCGACAGCATCGTCGTGGCGATCGGATAGCTGACCTGATTCTCGACGATCTGCGGCGCCTGCCCCGGCCAGCTGGTGCGGATGATGACCTGGACATCCGACAGGTCGGGCAGCGCATCGACCGGCGTGGTGCGAAGCGCATTGATGCCGACCACGACCAGCGCCAGCGCGGCGAGGAGAACCAGCCAGCGCGCCTTGACCGAGGCCCGGATGACGGCGGCGATCATCGCGCGTCGTCCCTCAGCGGATGCGCGATGATGTCCGTCAGCGGACGCGCGATCATTGCGGGTCGCCCGTCAGCGGACGCGCGATGATGCCGGTCAGGCTGGCTTCGGAATCGAGCAGGAACTGCCCCGACGCCACGACCTTTTCGCCGGCGCTGAGCCCGGCAAGGATCTCGGTCTGGCCGTCGGCGTCGCGGCCGACACTGACGACCGCCGGGCGGTAACGGCCCTTGGGTTCGGCGAGCATGACCAATGTCCGGGTGCCGGTGCGGATGACCGCTTCGCTGGGAACCAGCAGCACGGTTCGAAACGCTTGCCCAAGCTGCACGGCGGCGAACATCCCCGGTCGCAGCCGGCCGCTGGCGTTGTCGAGTTCGATCCTGACGGTCAGCGTGCGGCTATCGGCTTGCGCCGCCGGCAGCACCGCGACGATGCGCCCGCTGAAGCGTTCGCCCGGAAAACCCGTCAGCGTCGCGGTTGCCGCCTTGCCGACGCGGATGTCGGCGGCGCGGATTTCGGGGACCGCGGCGTTGAGCCAGACGCTTCGCAGCCCCGCGACCTGCGCCAGCGTCTGGCCCGCCGCAAACGCTCCGCCGATGCGCGCGTCGAGGCTCTGGACGACGCCGGCGATCGGCGACGTCACGGTCGTCACCCCGCTTGGCCTGCCGCTGCGCTCAAGGCTGGCGATCGCCGCTTCGGTTAGCCCAGCAAGCCGCAATCGCTGGCGCGCGGCGCCGGTCAACGCCGCGTCGCCGAGACGGCGGACGGCGAGAAACTCGGTCTGGGCACCGCCCCATTCGGGAACGAGGATATCGGCGATCGGCGCCCCGGCACGCACCACATCGCCGGGGGCGAGCCCGTGGCTGCGAACCACGAAACCAGCGGCGCGGGCCTGAACGATCGCAACATCGCGCTGGTTGAACTCGATCGTTCCCGTCACATCGAGCGATCCGGCGAGGCTGCCGGCGCGGACAGCGACGGTTCGCAGCCCGAGGTTCTGGGCGGCGCGCGGATCGATGCCGACCGCCGGCGGTCGGCCCGCGCCTGCCCCGCCATCGGCATATTTGGCAACCAGGTCCATCGCCATGAACGGCGACCGTCCGGGCTTGTCGAACTTCTGGTTCGGAAACATCGGATCGTACCAATAGAGCGGCGTGTTGCCCGCCACCGCGACAGGCGGCGATTTGGGCGATAATTCCGCCCTGCCAAGCATGAAGCCGGCGGCGCCGATCGCGACGGCGGCGACAGCAATGCCGACGCCGACACGCCAGCGCCGGGTGCGATCAGCGGTCATCGGGTTCGGCCCCATAGCTCAGGTTGATCCGCGCGCCGTCGCTAGCAACTTCGGCTTCGCGGTCGAGGGCGTCGAGTTCAGCGCGCGCCAGCCCCACCGCGCCGCCGAGCGCGGCGCCAAGATCGGCGGTGCCCGCGGCATAGCTGGCGCGTTCGAGTGCCGCACTCTGCCGTGCCAGCGGCACGAGCGTTTCGCGGGAGCGGCGATGGCGGTCATGGTGCATCGCATGGTCGGCGAGCGCGCTATCGAGCCCGGCGCGGGTTTCGCGAAGCGCCGCCTGCCGTTCGAGGCGGGCGCGATCGGCGTTGGCGCGGCGGGCGACGATGAGCGGATCCTGGCGGCGGCGGGCGAACAGCGGCAGGTCGATGCTGACGCCGATCGACGCAAGATCGCCGAACGCCGGTTCGCGGCGCCCATAGCTGGCGCTGACCTCCCAGTCGGGACGCTTTTGCGCCCGCGCCAACCCGATGTCGGCGTCGGCCTGGGCAATGCCCGCATCGAGCGCGCGCAACGACGGCAGCTTTTCGAGCGACGCCCGCAGCGAGACCGCATCGACCCCCCACGCCGGCGGTGGCCCCGCCGCCTGCGGATCGTCGTCGCCGGTCCACCGCGCCAGTTCGGCCCGCGCCTTGCCGATCGAGGCGATCAGCGCGGCGCGGCGGTCGCCGACATCGGCCTTCAAAAGCTTTGGTTCGAGCAGTTGCGCCCCGCGCGCGCCGCCGGCAGCGAGACGCGCCGGAACCGTCGCCGCGATCGCGTCGATGCTGGAGTCGAGCCCCTGCAAGGCCGCGAGGCGCCGCTGCGCGAAGTGCAGATCGAGCCATGCCATCGCCGCCCCGATCCGGACATTGCGCGCCTCAAGCCGCTCGGCGGCGGTGGCGGCGCCGATGTCGGCAACGGCACGCCCGGCGCGGGCGTTGCGCTTGGCATTGTTGGGAAAGGCCTGCACCACGCTTATGGTCGTCATGGTGAAATTGTCGCGGTTGAAACGTCCGGCATCAGCCCCGGTGACCGGGAAGTCCCTGATGCCGAACGCCACTTTGGGGTCGGGAAGCTGGCGTGCCGGCACCGCGGCGGCGCGCGCCGCGGCGGTTCCGGCGACGCGCGCGGCGAGGCTCGGGCCTGTTTCAGCGGCTGCCAGCGCGGCATCGAATGTCAACGGAGCGGCGACGGCCGGCAGCGAAAGGCCGAGCCCGACCGCCACGGCCAAGAAAATTCGCATGAAGACTTCCCACCAGAGGGCCGGTCGCGAGGCAGCGACGCCCGGAAGATATCGTTGCGCGGTGATCGCCTGACGTCGTGCCGCGACTTCAGGACGCTCGCTTCGAGACCATCGAACGCGCAGCGTTCGGTGGCGCCGACGACGATCACGCCACCAGGGCGCACCGCCATCCGCGCCTTCAGGCGATGGGAGGGAAGACCTCGGGTTCGACCGTCAGCCCGGCGATCGAGGCGACACGCGATGGATAATAAATCCGATTATGGGAAACCGGCGCGGCGCGCGCATGGCCGGTCGGGACCGGGAGCAAGGAGACCCCGGCACAACCCGGTTTCGCGAGGCAGTCGAACAACATCGTCTCGCACGGCTGCTGACCGTTGTCGGGCGCTGCCACGGCCATGCCGGCGCAATCCATCGCCGCGGATTGCCGGGCCACCGGCGCGGCGGTCATCGGCGTTGCGGGCGCCATCGGCGTTGCATAGGCCATCGCCTGTCCGGCGGTGCCAAGCAGCACGACGAACACGAGCAAGCTGCGGAGGATTTTCGTCAACACGTCGTAAAAGTGGCCGCTTTGTTCGAAACAGTCAATTCTCCGCGTCACTGCCCGCCGGCTTTTGCTGGCGCTTCGAGGCTCAGGCAAGCATGCGCACCTTGGCCTCGCGATCCCAGTATCGCGTTTTCGCCGCTTCGACGAAATCGCCGCCAAGCCCGGTAATGCCGGCATCCGGCGTGACACCTGACTTGTCGAGAAGGGGCTGGGCCGCGGCATTGGCGCCGATCGCTTTCAGATGAACAAAGGCGTTGCCGACAAAATCCAGCGCCGCGCTGTCCTTGATCAAAGTCGCCGCAGCCTCGGCCGAGAGCACAAGCGCGATCGCGTCGAACAGTTGCGAAGGCGTACCGGCCAGCTGGCCATCCGCCTTGCGGATCGATCCGTCGGCGAGCGTTGCACCACCGACCCTGGGCGCGATCAGCACGGCCTTGCCCTTGGCCTTCTTGACAGCGGCGACGACGGCGTCGATCGCCCCAGCGTCCGATCCATCGGCATACAGGATGCCGACCGAGCGGCCTTCAAAAATCGGCTTCATGTTCTTCTGAATCGACAACGCCGGGCTGGGATCCATGTCGACCGGCTCGCGCGCGGGCTTTGCCTTGGGCGGCAGGTCGATGCCCAGGCCGGTCGCGACACGCCTCGCAAGATCTTCGTCGACATTGCGCAGGTTGGCGAGCATCCGCGGCGGCACCTGCTCAAGCTGCCCGACTTTTGAAAGTTCGAACGTGAACGACGACGCCACATGCGAACGCTCGTTGTCGGTCAGCGACTTCCAGAACAGTCGCGCCTGGCTGTAATGATCCGCGAACAGTTCGGCGCGAATCCGAAGCTTGTCACCCTGCTCGTCCGAACCCGTCGGCGCCGACGCGGCGGAAAAGCCGGACATCGGGCATTCGCGCGGCCCAGCGTCTTCGCCGTGCGCGGCAAGACTGTTGGGTTCGTAATTTGCCCGCCCCTTGGGCACTGTCATCTGCATCTGACCGTCACGCTGAAAATTCATCACCGGGCATTTGGCCGCGTTGATCGGCAGCTGGTGAAAATTGGCGGTTCCGAGGCGCGATTTCTGCGTGTCGAGATACGAGAACAGCCGGCCCTGAAGCAGCGGATCGTTGGAGAAATCGATACCCGGCACGATATTCGCCGGGCAGTACGCCGCCTGTTCAGTCTCGGCGAAAAAATTGTCCGGATTGCGATCGAGCACCATGCGCCCGATAATCCGCACCGGGATCACCTCCTCGGGGATCAGCTTGGTCGCATCAAGCACGTCATAGGGCTGCGCTTCGGCGAAGGCTTGGTCGAACGCCTGAATCCCAAGTTGCCATTCGGGGAAGGCGCCGGTGGCGATTGCCTCGTGCAGATCGCGCCGATGATAGTCGTTGTCGGCCGCCTGCAGCTTGAGCGCTTCGTCCCAAAGCGTCGATTGAAGCCCGAGCCTGGGTTTCCAGTGGAACTTCACAAAGGTCGATTTGCCACGCTCGTTGACCAGCTGGAACGTATGGATGCCGAAACCTTCGATCATGCGCAGCGACCGCGGAATCGTCCGGTCAGACATCGCCCACATCAGCATGTGCGTGGTCTCGGGCATCAGCGACGCCCAGTCCCAGAAGGTGTCATGCGCGCTGCCAGCCTGCGGATAGCCGGTGTTGGCCTCCATCTTGACGGAATGGATAAGGTCGGGAAACTTGATCGCATCCTGGATGAAGAACACCGGAATGTTGTTGCCGACCAAATCCCAATTGCCTTCGGTCGTGTAGAATTTGACGGCAAAACCGCGAACGTCGCGCGGTGTATCGACCGACCCGGCACCGCCCGCGACCGTCGAGAAGCGGGTAAAGACAGGCGTTTTCGCGCCCTTGCGGAACAACGCCGCCTTGGTGAGATCCGAAATGTCGTCGGTCGCCTCGAAAAAACCGTGCGCCGCCGAACCTCGGGCGTGGACGATGCGTTCGGGAATGCGTTCATGGTCGAAATGAAAGATTTTTTCGCGAAGGGCGAAATCTTCGAGCAGCGTCGGCCCACGCGTCCCCGATTTGAGGCTGTTCTGGTTGTCCGAAACGCGAATGCCCTGGTTGGTCGTCAGGCCGGCCCCGCCCGCGTCAGCCGAACGCGTTTCGACCGTCTGCTGATGGGTTTCGCCACCAGGGCCTTTGCTTGTCGTGAATGTCTTGTCGTCCGCCACTGCCCGTCTCCCGCGACGCCGACCGAAAATGCCGGGCCGTCTGCAAGGCTAACCATTGGCGGGTCGAATGGTTCACCGCTTTTGCTGCCGGGGCGGCATAATTCGCATCGGCCGACTTTCTGATCTCGGAGGAAGCAGCTCCCGAAGGGATGCATGATCTTGTTCGAACCGCCAGCGACGCGCCAAGTGATTCCGGGGTCGTCCTTGAACAAGCCTCCTTCCAAACATCTGTGCCAACTGTTAGTCTGAAAGAATGATAAAATTCTTCGCCCAGTTCGAAACCGCTATCAATGTGACGTTGCTCGTCATGCTTTCGATCGTGGTCGTGCTGGCGACCGTCGATCTCGGCTGGCTCATCATCAAGGAT
>JANNJH010000385.1:0-1391 GCA_031405775.1 Sphingomonadales bacterium
GGCGGGACCACCTCACATTTCGTTCGATGAGAACCTTCGGCCGTGCGCCGTCGAGCGACGTTCCGTGCTGGAGTGCCTGGTCGAGTTCGGGACTGAGAGGAAGCCGCTTCTCGACGCGCTCCGCCGATTCCATCAGCTCGCTGAGTTCATCGCCAAATTCTCCGCGAGCAACGATCTGCATAATGTCGTGAAGGCGGAATGGACTTGCCCCGATAAAGTGGAGAGGCATTGCCTCAACTGACCGCCTGTTTTTCGAACTGGGCGGGGCTGAGGTAGTCGAGCGCGGAATGGCGCCGAACCGGATTGTAGAAGCCATCGATGTAACGGGCAATATCGCGCTCGGCTTCGTCGCGGGTGAAGAAGGTTGTTCGCCAAACCAGTTCCGATTTCAACGTCTTGAAGAACGTTTCGACCATCGCATTGTCGTAGCAATTGCCTTTGCCCGACATCGAGATCCGGATGCCGTGGCGGCGTAGCACGGCCTGGTAGTCGATCGAGCAGTATTGGCTGCCGCGGTCGGAGTGATGGATCAGGCCCTCAGGCGGACGCCGCATGGTGAGAGCTGTCTGCAAGGCAGCGATCGCCAGCCTGCGATGCAGTCGATCACCAACAGCCCAGCCAACAACGCGGCGCGAGAACAGATCGATGACGACGGCCAGATAAAGCCATCCCTCCCGCGTCCACACATACGAGATATCGACGCCCCATTTCTGGTTAGGGCCATCGGCAGCAAAGTCCTGGTCGATGATGTTGGGCGCCACCGGCCAGCTGTGCTCGCTGTCAGTGGTGCGCTTGAACCGGCGCTTCTGGCGCGCCTTCAGATCGTTCTCGCGCATCAGCCGCGCCGTTCGTCGCCGCCAATGGCAAAGTCGTTATCCTGCAGCTCGCGTGTCATGCGCGGGCTGCCGTATGCTCCGTTCGACAGCGCGAATGACGATCGGTTGTGGGCAAGCAGCACCAGATCGCCCCTGCTGGCGCCGGCACGCCGGCCGATCCTTCCAGGCGAAGTAGCCGCTCGGGCTCACGCCGAGCACGCCGCACATGCGCTGGACAGGGAACTGCTCTTCGCCTGATCGATGAGCGCAAACTTCATCGACTTCCCTCCTTGGCGAAAAAAGCAGTGGCACGCTTGAGGATGTCGCGTTCCTGTCGGAGGATGGCGTTCTCGCGGCGCAGGCGCTTGAGCTCCTCAGCCGCGTCCTCCGTTCGCCCCTTGTCGGGAAAATCAATCTCCCGGTCGCGCCGCCGGCCGATCCACCGCGTCAGCGTCGACAGTCCGACACCCAGATTCTCCGCCAGCTCGCGCCGCGTCCGACCACTGGTCAGCGCCAACCGTACCGCCTCGTCCTCAAACTCCTGCGTAAAGCCCTTCTGCTTGCTCATCGAGTCCA
>JANNJH010000386.1:0-1735 GCA_031405775.1 Sphingomonadales bacterium
AGGCGCGCGCGATGCCGGCGGTGAATTCGGGCCGCAGCGTCAGCCCATCGCCGCCGCGATCCTCGAACGAATACATCTCCTTGGCGACGACATCGGTGGTCTCGCCCAGGCTGCGCGCGAACACCGAAGTCGCCTCGAACACCGGCACCTCGACCAGGCCAAAGCCGTAAAGCTTGCGGACCCGGTTGAAGGTCTGGGTGACATGGTCGAACCGCGCCGCCGCTTCGCCGATCATGTCCTGGGTGCCGCGCGGGCGCTGTTGTGTTGTCATGGTCGGTGCGGGATAGGCGACGCGCATCGACTTGTCATCACCGCAACACCGGCGCGCCGTCGCTGGACAGCCGCCAAGCCCGGCGCTTATCGTCGGCGCAAAGGGGTTTTCCATGCACAAGTCGTTCCTGCTGCTCGGGCTCTCAGGCCTGCTCGCCACATCCGCGCTCGCGGTGCCGCGTTCGGCGCCGCAACCGCTGCCGATCGTCAACACCATCCCGGCGGCGCGCGACATCGAATTTCCCGGCACCATGACGCTGCGCATCGATGCCTCCGACGTGACGCGCGGCGTCTTCAAGGTCCACCAGACCATCCCCGCGCCGGCGTCCGGCCCGATGACGCTGCTGTTCCCGAAATGGCTGCCCGGCAGCCATGCACCGGGCGGTGAATTGTCCAAACTCGCCGGCCTCGTCATCAGCGCCAACGGCAAGCCGCTGGTATGGAAACGCGACCTGATCGACGTCTATGCCTTCACCGTCGATGTCCCCACCGGCGCGCCCAGCCTCGACGTGCGCTTCGCCTTCCTGTCGGCCACCGCCGTCAACCAGGGCCGCATCGTCACCACCGCCGACATGATCAGCCTGCAACCCAATTCCGTCTCGCTATATCCCGCCGGCTGGTTCACCCGCCGCATCCCGGTCACCACCAGCGTCACCTGGCCGAGCGGCTGGCAGGCCTACGGGGCGCTGCGCCAGACCGCGCGCAGCGGCGACACCATCACCTATGAAACCACCGACTATGAAACGCTGGTCGATTCGCCCTTCCTCGCCGGCCGCTGGTTCAGGCAGTGGGATCTGGGGCATGATGTCATGCTCGATGTCGTTGCCGACGAGCCGCGCTTCCTGATCGCCACGCCGGCGCAGATCGACGCCCACAAGCGCCTCGTCGACCAGGCGGTGAAGCTGTTCGGCGCCCGCCATTTCGACCATTATGATTTCTTGCTGTCCTTGAGCGAAAATCTCGGCAGCATCGGCCTCGAACATCATCGCAGCAGCGAAAATGGCGTCAACGCCGCCTATTTCACCGAATGGGACAAGGGTCCCGGCCGCCGCAACCTGTTGCCGCACGAGCTCGTCCATAGCTGGAATGGCAAGTTCCGCCGCGGTGCCGATTCGATCGCACCGGACTACAGCACGCCGCTGCGCGATTCGCTGCTCTGGGTCTATGAGGGCCAGACGCAATTCTGGGGATATGTCCTTGGCGCGCGGTCGGGGCTGTTCACCAAGCAGGAGACGCTAGATACGCTGGCGATCATCGCCGCGACGCTCGACAACCGCCCGGCGCGCGCCTGGCGCTCGCTCGACGATACCACCAACGATCCGGTGATCGCGGCGCGCGCGCCAAAGGCCTGGGTCAGCCAGCAGCGCAGCGAGGATTATTACAATGAAGGCATGCTGATCTGGCTGGAGGCGGATTCGATCATTCGCGCCAAGACCGGCGGCACCCGCGGCATGGACGATTTCGC
>JANNJH010000387.1:0-2409 GCA_031405775.1 Sphingomonadales bacterium
GCCCCAAGCGGGTGGTGCCGCAGCGCCACCTGGCCGCGGATCATCTCCTGCTGCGAAACGATGCCGGCAACGGCATTGGCGAAATAGATGCGCTCGATCTGCGCCATCGGCAGCCCCGAGTCGGCCAGCGCCAGCTCGATCGCCTCGCGCGCCAGGCTGCGGACGCCGCGGCCAAGCTGCTTGCCGAACTTGGTCATGCCGACGCCGGCGATCATGGGGGCGTTCATGCGGGGATGCTCCTTGCCGCGCCGGCTCCAGGCGCCGCCGCGTCGCCGCCTTCAACAGGCGCCGCCGCCGCGCCGGTTTCAACAGGCGCCTTCGCGCCGCCGCCGATCCGCGAGCCATGACCGACCCAATAACGTTCGCGCACCTCGCGGCGCAGTACCTTGCCATAGCCGCTGACCGGCAGTGCCTCGACGAACTCGACCGCCTTGGGCTTTTTGTAGCCGGCCATGTGTTCGCCGCAAAAGGCGATGATCTCGCCGGCGGTGACGGCGTGGCCGGGCCGCGACACGACGACGGCATGGACGGCCTCGCCCCAATAGGCGTCGGGGATGCCGAAAACAACGACTTCGGCGACGGCCGGGTGGAGGATGATGACCTCCTCGACCTCGCGCGGATAGACGTTGTTGCCGCCGCTGACGACCATGTCCTTGGCCCGGTCGAGCAGGAACAGATAACCCTGTTCGTCGAAATAGCCGATGTCGCCGGTATGCAGCCAGCCGCCGCGCAGCGCCTCGGCGGAGGCTTCGCGGTTGTTCCAATAGCCCGGCATGACGACGTCGCCGCGTGCCACCACTTCGCCGGCCTGGCCCGGCGGCAGCGGCCGGTCGTCGGCGTCGACGCAGTGCGCCTCGACGTCGGTGCGGACTTGCCCCGCCGAGCCGATCCGCACGTCGTCGGCGTCGAGCAGCGTCTGGTGCGCCGCGGCGTTCAAGCCGGTGATGGTGATCGGCGCCTCGCCCTGACCGTAGATCTGGGCGAACACCGGGCCGAAGGCGGTGACGGCGCGCTTCAACTGGTCGACATAGATCGGCGCTCCGCCATAGCAGATCGCCTTCAGCGACGAGAGGTCGTAGCGGCCGGGCACGAAATCCTCGAGCATCTTGATGATCTGCGTGGGTGCGAGGAAGGCGATGTGCGCGACTTTCAACCGCTCGACCGTCTCGAACAGCGACGCGGGGTCGAAGCTGGCTGACGCATAGACCGCGTTGACCGCAGCGCGCGCCACGGCGGGCAGGGCGACGATGCCGCTGCCGTGCGACATGGGTGCGGCGTGCAGCACCATCTCGCCGGGCTGGATGTTATGAACGTCGGCGAGATAGTTCATGATGACCGAGCGGATCATGCGGTGGTTCCACATGGCGCCCTTGGGCTTGCCGGTCGTGCCCGAGGTGTAGAACAACCAGCACAGGTCCTGGCTGTCGGCGTCGACGGCGCGGGGCAGAGCGCGCTCGGGCGCGAGCAGCGCGGCGAAGCCGTCCGTGACGATGCGGTGCGCCAGGCCGGCGAACAGCGCGGCGTTGGCGTCGATGCCGTCGGCGAATTCCGGGCCATGGACCAGTACCGCGGCGCCGGCATCGGCGACGATATACGCCATCTCGCGCGGGTGCAGCCGGGCGTTGATCGGCACGACGACCAGCCCGGCGGCAAAGCAGCCAAAGATCACCTCGAGGATGCGGGGGCTATTGGCGAGGCAGAACGCCACGCGGTCGCCGGGCGCGCAGCCGAGCGCCCGCAAATTGCCGCCGATCGCCAGCGCCCGGTCGCGGAACTGCGAATAGGTGATGGCCTCGTCGCCATGGAGCAGCGCCAGGCCGTCGGGACGGTGCCGCGCCGACTTCTCCAGAAAGGCGAAGCTGTTCACGTGTCTAGCCGGTGGCGCGCCGGAAGGTGGCGCAGGGGCGGCGTGCGATCTCGGCGGCGTCGACGGGTGTGAACTCGACGCGGTCGTCGCATTTGTACGCCGACCAGTCCGCATCGCCCGTCGGTGCCAGCCGCGCCAGCAGCTGAACGCCTTCGTCGAGCTTCACGACGCCGATGGCATACGGCAGGTCGTCTTCGAAACCTTCGGGGGCGCCTTGCAGCAGCACGCTGAAGCTGTGCAGCACGCCGCGACCCGCCGACTTGACCCAGCCAAGCGATTCGGACTGACAGTGCGGGCAAGCATGGCGCGGGTACATGTTGGGACGGCCGCAATCGTGGCACTGCTGGATCAGCAGATCGCCTTTCGACAGTCCGTCACGAAATTCGCTGATGATCTTCGGGATGGTCATCTCAGGCTCCCAGTTTCATGCGTTCGAGGAGCAGGATATGTGCGTCCATATAGCTGCCACCGGTGCCGCCGATGATGGCGCGCTGGCAGTTTTCGACCTGCCGCGGCGCATCGGCGCGGTGCAGCAGCTGGCG
>JANNJH010000388.1:0-1003 GCA_031405775.1 Sphingomonadales bacterium
TCGCTTATCGCGTTGCACAAATTTTCGCTTATTGCGTTGTACTCTTTCTCGCTTATCGTGTCGAATGAGTTTTCGCTTATTATGTATGCCGCATCACATCCAATTGATTTTACGTAGATTCTATCGAGTTTTCCAAATCAAATCTTGGATTCCCCCACCAGGTGTGGACAAGCGTCCAACTCGGCCCCCTGAAATCCCCGTGCCAAGTGCTTGATCTACATCGAGATATCTGTTCTGATTCGGGGTCCAAATCGGCGCCGATCGGGACCCCGCTGCACACCGCGTAGACATCCAAATTCAGTGACTTGCTCCCGCCCGAGCTGGGGTCCCGGTTCGGCGCTGATCGACATCCTCGATCGATGAAACGCCGGCAAGCCGCATCGCTTTCACCAAGCGATCCTGCAACGTGCCGTTCGCACGCTCGACCCGGCCTTTAGCCTGCGGAGAATGAGCACGAATAATTTCTATAGCGAGAGCTTCGAAAGCGCGGCCGGACTGGGTCATGCCGTCGCCGCGCGCGGCGCTGGCAATCGCAATGCGGAAAACGCTGTGCTTGTCGGAATAGAAAGCCACCGGCTTGCCGTGCCGTTCGATGTACTCGCGGTCGCGTCCCTATAGCCAAAGGTGTTTTCGGTCTCGACCATCTTCAAATGCAGCAGTTCGCTTGTCGCATCGTCGATGAAGACGAGCAGGGTGCTTTGCGGCCCGCGACCCTCCCGCCACCAATGCTTTGAACCGTCGATCTGGACCAGTTCGCCGCGACAGTCCCGGCGGCAGCGCGGCTGATAAGGTCGGGGACGTCTGGTATCCCGATCCTTCCAAAGGCCAGCGTCGATCATCAAAAGGCGCAGCGTCTCGCAAGCAAGGTGAATGTCGTGGCGCTCAGCCAGATACTCCCTTGCCAGGGTCGGGCCAAAATCGCTGTTGTGCTGGCGAACAACGGAAATTACCTGTTCGCGGAACTCGTCGCTGTAACGTCGGTTGCTCGGCTTGCCGCGCTTGC
>JANNJH010000389.1:0-5572 GCA_031405775.1 Sphingomonadales bacterium
TCCTCGTCAATTGTAACAACCCGCTTTTGGCGGGCAACGGCTCGGCTTCGGTTGGTTCGACTCAAGCGACGCCATTCAACGCCCTTTGCGGCGATCAGCTTTCAGCGCCGATCGGCGCTGGCGGAACGGCAACAGTCACTATCGGCCGCCGGTTTATTGAATCGAATCTCGGCCGCCAGGACGACTTCAAATCGACCGCGTATCGTGCGGTTGCTGGCTTTAGAGGCCAAATCGACGACTGGGACTACGACGTCTTCGCGCAATACGGCACGACTGCGACGCCGCGCGCGTATCTCAACGACGTTTCGCGTACACGCGCGCAGCGGGCTCTGCTTGTTGATCGGCGCGCTTGCGCCGAGCGGGGTGAGGGGTGCCCAGCAACGCAAAAAACCGCTAACGCCCCGGCCATGACCTACGCCGTCAAGGAAATCTACACGACCCTCCAGGGCGAAGGCGGCCAGACCGGCCGCCGCGCCGTCTTCCTGCGCTTTGCCGGCTGCAATCTGTGGACGGGACGCGAACAAGACCGCGCCACCGCCACCTGCACATTCTGCGACACCGATTTCATCGGCACCAACGGCCCCGGCGGCGGCAAGTTCGCCGACGCCGCGTCGCTCGCCTCGGCGGTGGCCACGGCATGGGGCGCATCGCCGACGCACCGCCTTGTCGTCTGCACCGGCGGCGAACCCTTGCTCCAGCTCGACACGCCGCTGGTCGATGCGCTCCACGAAAACCGCTTCGAAATCGCCATCGAGACCAACGGCACAAAAGTTGCGCCGCCGGGCCTAGACTGGATCTGCGTCAGCCCCAAGGCAGCGGCGCCATTACAGCTCACCGCCGGCAATGAATTGAAACTGGTGTTTCCGCAACCGCTGGCGATGCCCGATCGCTTCGAGCATCTGGCCTTCGACAATTTTTTCCTGCAGCCGATGGATGGCCCGGATCGCGAGGCCAATACCCAGGCGGCGATACGCCATTGCCTCGAAAATCCGCGGTGGCGATTGTCGCTGCAAACACATAAATTGACGGGCCTTCCCTGAACCGTCCGCGCATCGCCCGCCGATCGGCGTCGCAGATACCCGCGACCGTCCGTTCAACCCCTGCCGCGATACCCGGCAACGCCCTGCTCGGGGATCCACATCCCCGCCGGTTGCGGCCCCGATGCCCAGAACACATCGATCGGCATTCCGCCACGCGGATACCAGTAACCGCCAATGCGCAGCCACTTCGGCGCCATCTCGGCGACCAGGCGCTGGCCGATGCCGACGGTGACATCCTCGTGGAAGCCGGCATGATTGCGGAAGCTGCCGAGGAACAGCTTCAAGGCCTTCGATTCGACGATCGTTGCCGCCGGAACATAATCGATGACCAGGTGGGCGAAATCCGGCTGCCCGGTTACCGGGCACAGCGAGGTGAACTCCGGCGCCGAAAACCGCACCAGATAATCGGTCCCAGCCCTTGGATTCAAAGGATAATCCAGAACCGCTTGGGCCGGTGACGCCGGCAGGCCCGCAACCTGCCCGAGATGCAATGTGTCAGCCATCTGAAAATCTATCGCCCTGTTCTCATCTCACTGGATGACATGGCGACTTGGCCCCACTATGTCACCCCCAACAAGAAACACGGGAGCGAACAATGAACCCCTTGGTGACCACCGAATGGCTCGCCGCCGAACTTGGCAAGACCGACGTTCGCGTCATCGATGCGACGATGTTCCTCGCTGCCCATGGCCGGAACGCCCGCACCGAATTCGAAGCCGCCCATATCCCCGGCGCGGTCTTCTTCGATATCGACGAAGTGTCTGATTCCACGTCACAATTGCCACACATGCTGCCGCTACCGGAAAAATTCGCCAGCCGCATGCAGGCGCTCGGCCTCGGCGATGGCAGCCGCATCATCGTCTATGACAACTCGCCGCTGAAGTCCGCCGCCCGCGTCTGGTGGATGCTGACGCTGTTCGGTGCCCATGAAGTCGCCATTCTCGATGGCGGTTTCGCCAGGTGGCAGGCCGAGGGTCGCGCCGTCGAAAGCGGCAAGCCGATCGTCCGTCACCGCCATTTCACCGTCTGGGCCGACAAAAGCCTTGTCCGTGATATCAAGCAAATGACGGAAAACCTTCGCACAAAGGCCGAACAGGTCGTCGATGCCCGCTCCGCTGGCCGTTTCGCCGGAACCGAGCCGGAACCCCGCGCCGATCTGCGCGGCGGTCATATCCCCGGCTCGAAAAACCTGCCCTTCGACCAGATTTTCAACGAAGACGGCACCTACAAGGCACCCGAAGCGATCAAGGCCGCCTTTGATGCCGCCGGTGTCGATCTGGCAAAGCCTCTCGTCGCCACTTGCGGTTCGGGTGTCACCTCCGCCGTCCTCGCCTTCGCCGCCGCGTTGATCGGCCACCCCAAGGTCGCCATCTATGACGGCAGCTGGAGCGAATGGGGTGCCAGCGCGACCAACCCGGTGGTGACGGGCGTCTGACAATCACCTGGCGTCGCTGGCGATGACGCAGCGCCCCCCCCGCCCCGAGCTTTCCGACCAGGGTTTCGCGACACGGCTGACCCATGCCGGGCGCGGGCCGGGATTTTCGGAAGGCGTCGTCAACCCGCCGGTGTGGCGCGCCTCGACCATCCTGTTCGAAACGCTCGCCGATCTCGATGCCGCCATCGCCGCCCCCGACAAGGGGCTGTATTACGGGCGGCGCGGCACCCCGACGCAATGGGCGCTCGAAGACGCGCTGACGGGGCTCGAACCCGGCGCCGCCGGCACCAAGCTGTTTCCATCGGGCGTCGCTGCCATCACCACGGCGCTGCTCGCCGTCGTCAAGGCCGGCGACCATGTGCTGATCACCGACAGCGCCTATGAACCGACGCGGCTGTTCGCCGACCAGATTCTGAAGCGCTTTGGCGTCACCACAGGCTATTTCGACCCAAATATCGCCGCCGGCATCGCCGATCTCATCCAGCCCAACACCAGCGCCATCATGCTCGAATCGCCGGGCTCGCTGAGCTTTGAAATCCAGGACGTTCCCGCCATCACCGCCGCCGCCCGGGCCCGCGGCGTCGTCACCATGCTCGACAACACCTGGGCGACGCCGTTGCGGCTGCAACCGCTGGCGCTGGGCTGCGACATCAGCCTGCAGGCGTTGACCAAATATATCGGCGGCCACAGCGACCTGATGATGGGCTCCGCCACCGCCAACGCGGCGCTGTGGCCGCGCCTCAGGGCCGCCACCTATCGCCTCGGCCATACCGTCTCGGCCGACGATTCAGCCCTCGCCCTGCGCGGGTTGCGCACCCTGTCGCTCCGCCTCGACCGGCAGGAGGCCAGCGCCCTCGCCATCGCCCGCTGGCTGGAGACGCATCCCGCCATCGACCGCGTCTGGCACCCGGCGCTGCGCTCGCACCCCGGTCACGCGCTCTGGCAGCGCGATTTCAGCGGCTCGACGGGGCTGTTCTCGTTCGTCCTGAAGCGTGGCAGCCGACGCCACACCGCGGCGCTGATCGATGGCCTGGCGCATTTCGGCATCGGTTTCAGCTGGGGCGGCTATGAATCGCTGGCGCTGCCGGTCGAACTCGACGGCATCCGCAGCCTCCCCCAAACACCCCTGCCAGGCCCCATCATCCGGCTCTCCATCGGCCTTGAGGACCCCGCCGACCTGATCCCCGACCTCACCGCCGGCCTTGCCCGCTATGGAGACCAATTCTGAGCCATCGCCGACCGGCGCGCCGGCCGCTATGGCGAGGAAAGGCCCCGCACTACCGCCTCGCCGGCCAGATCGAGCGCGCTGCACCTGGGCAAACATGCAACCGCCAGTCAGTCGACATCCTCGACATCGACCTTGTCGCCGGTGACGCGCTGGCTGAGCGCTGCCGCCATGAACGGATCGAGATCGCCGTCGAGGACGTCCGACGGTGCCGTCGATGTCACCCCGGTGCGCAGGTCCTTGACCAGCTGATAGGGCTGCAGGACGTAGCTGCGGATCTGGTGGCCCCAGCCGATATCGGACTTGCCGGCCTCGACATCGGCCGCCGCGGCTTCGCGGATCGCCAGTTCGCGCTCATATAGACGCGCTTTCAACATCTTCATCGCCGTGGCGCGGTTCTTGTGCTGCGAGCGTTCGTTCTGGCAGGCGACGATGACACCGGTCGGCACATGGGTGATGCGCACGGCGGAGTCAGTGGTGTTGACGTGCTGGCCGCCGGCGCCCGAAGCGCGATAGGTATCGATCTTGAGATCGCTTTCCTTGATGTCGATATCGATATCATCGTCGACGACGGGATAGACCCAGACGCTGGCAAAGCTGGTGTGACGCCGCGCGGCACTGTCATAGGGACTGATCCGCACCAGCCGATGGACGCCGCTTTCGGTTTTGGACCAGCCATAGGCCTGGGGACCCTTGATCAGCATCGTCGCCGACTTGATGCCCGCCTGTTCGCCGGCGTGATGGTCGATCAGTTCGACCTTGTAGCCATGGCGTTCGGCCCAGCGCTGGTACATGCGCCGCAACATTTCGGCCCAATCCTGGCTTTCGGTGCCGCCGGCGCCGGAGTTGACTTCGATATAGCTGTCATTGGCGTCGGCTTCGCCGGCGAGCAGCGCCGCAACCTTGTCGGTTTCCGCACGCTTGGCCAGCGCCTTCAACGCCGCGACGCCCTCGACAGCCATCGCCTCATCGCCCTCGGCCTCGGCCATTTCAATGAGTTCGCTGGTGTCGGAAAGCTCGGTTTCGATGTCACGCGTCGCCGAAATAGCCTCGTCGAGGCGACGGCGTTCGGTCATCACGGCTTGCGCGGCCTTGGGATTGTCCCAAAGCTTGGGGTCCTCGACCCGCGCGTTCAGTTCATGGAGACGGCGGAGCGCGCGATCCCAGTCAAAGAAACCTCCTCAGCAGGTCCAATGCCTGCTGGATGGAAGTGGCGTAGCTTTGTGCCTCGGCACGCATGGTCTTGTGTTCCCGTGATTTGAGCGCTGTACATAGGACGCGCGCGACGGCTGCGCAATCGAGAGACGCTAATAGATCCCGCCGGTATTGCTCATGAACTCCGCGTCGCTGCGCACCCGGCGCTTCGGACTGCCTGTCAGGCCTTCACCGGCGCCTCCGACGCTGCCGGTCCGGCGTGGTTCGCTTTCAGGCTTGAAGGCTTCCCAGATCACCGCAGCCTTGGGCTCGGTGGTCGGCCATGCGCCGAAGACGCGTTTGCCGGAGCGGCGTTCGACGCGCACCATCCGGACGCCGGGGGGGATGACGAAGGGCAGTTTGGGGGCATCTTTCAGCGCGGTTTTGCCGAATTGCAACCAGATCGGCGCCGCCACGTTACCGCCCTGCACATTGCTGCCGAGGTCGCGCGGCGTGTCATATCCCAAGTACAGGCCCGCCACGAGATCCTGCGTTCCGCCGACGAACCAGACGTCCTTGGGTCCGTTGGTGGTGCCGGTCTTGCCGGCCAGCGGCCGCTCGAGCGCCAGCAGGCGGGTTCCCGTACCGCGGCGAAGTGGCGCGGGCACCGTGGCCGGTGTCGTGGCGCTGGCGGAGCAGCGGCACGGCGGAGGTGCTTGAGTTCGAGGCGATGTCGGC
>JANNJH010000390.1:0-1057 GCA_031405775.1 Sphingomonadales bacterium
CCATACAGCCCAGACCTCAACCCGATCGAACAGGTCTTCGCCAAGCTCAAACACTTGATGCGAAAGGCCGCAGAACGTTCCGTGGACGCCACGTGGCGACGTATCGGAACACTCCTCGACGCATTCACGCCAACCGAATGCACAAACTATCTCGTCAACTCAGGATACGCTTCCGTGTAGAGTCATCCCGCTCTAGTTCGACCAGCCACCGTCGATGACGTGGCACTGCCCTGTGGTGAACGCCGCTGCGTCGCTCGCCAGATAAACCGCCAGTTCGGCGATCTCGGCTGCCGTGCCGAACCGGCCCATCGGTTGTCGGGCCGTATAGGCGGCCCGCGTCGCTTCATAGGCGCCGGTGGCGTGCATCCGGTCCTCAAGCGATGGCGTCGCCACCGAGCCGGGACAGATCGCATTGCACCTTATGCCTTGCGTGGCGAAGTCCGCCGCAATGGCTTTGGTCAGTCCGACAACCGCCGCTTTTGTCGCCGCATACGCAAAGCGGCCAGGAACGCCGCGCACCGATCCCGCCACCGAGGACATGGTGATGATCGATCCACCGCCCTGCCCTATCATGCGCGGCAGGAGTGCCCGAATCATGCGGTACATTGCCGTCACATTGATATCGAACGACATCGACCAGTCGCGCTCCTCGCAATCGAGGATCGTGCCGGTGGCCACATAGCCTGCACACAGGAACAGCACGTCGACGTCACCGGCGTGGCTTGCGAACGCCGCGATCGCCTGTTCATCCCTGAGGTCGACCGTGCGCGTTTCGCAGCCGGTTCGCGCCTGCAACGCGGACAAGCCCGCCGCGTCGATATCGAGCGCGACGACCTGCGCGCCCTCGGCCACGAACCGCTCGACGCTCGCGCGCCCGATGCCCTGGGCGGCACCCGTGACAATCGCGCGTTTGCCGGAAAGACGTCCGCTCATAAAAATAACTCCATGCTTCAACACGAGTGTTGACGTAACACCGTTATGGCGCCAGGGTATGAAATATACAAATGCAGACGGAGATTGGCGTTTTGGCGAGTGCCCGGACTTTCCTGAAAGGCGT
>JANNJH010000391.1:0-1058 GCA_031405775.1 Sphingomonadales bacterium
GCCGCATCGGCCATGACATCGCCGAACCCGGCGCGGTTCGACGCGGTCAGATAATCCAGCGCCTCGACAACCCCCGCCGTATCGGCCCCTGGCACATCGACGCCGCGCGGCCGATAGACTCCGGTGGCGACAAGCAGCGCGTCATGCTTTTCGCGCAGTTGCGCCAGCGTCGCATCGCGCCCGATTTCGAAATCCTGATGAAAGATGATGCCGGCGTCTCGCAACCGGTCGACGCGGCGCATGACGACGGGCTTTTCGAGCTTGAAGCCGGGGATGCCATAGGTCAGCAACCCGCCGGCGCGGTCATAGCGATCATAGACATGGACGTCATAACCCTTGGTGCGCAGCAGTTCGGCGGACGTCAGCCCGGCCGGCCCGGCACCGATGATCCCCACCGATTGCGCCGAACGGTCGGCAAGGATGCGGACCGGCTTGACCCAGCCATTCTCCCACGCCGTATCGGTGATGAACTTTTCGACCGCGCCGATGGTGACCGAGCCGAAATCCTTCTCGATGACGCAATTGCCCTCGCACAAACGGTCCTGCGGGCAGATGCGGCCACAGATCTCCGGCATCGTCGAGGTCGCGGCGGACAGTTCATAAGCTTCCTCCAGCCGGCCTTCGGCGGTCAGCTTCAACCAGTCGGGGATGTTGTTGTGGAGCGGGCAATGCACTTGGCAGAATGGCACGCCGCACTGCGAACAACGCGCCGCCTGCTCCTCGGCCTTGGCGATGATATAGGGCCGGGCGATCTCGAGAAAATCATCGGTGCGCGCCTTGGCCGCGCGCTTGGGCGGATAGGCCTGCACTCGGTCGGTGAACTTGAGCATCCTGGTGTCGGCCATCGAACCCGCCCTTTCCAAGGCCGGCATTACCGTTTCCGGGTGCGCGAGTCACGCGAATAATGGCATATAGGACAATATGCCTGACCTATAATGACGGATCACCTCGCGGCCAAGGCGCCGACGCCGTGATAATATGACCAATACGGCCCTATCGTGCCAACAGCCAGACCAGCGCCACTGAACCGACGATAATGCGATACCAGGCAAAGGGCG
>JANNJH010000392.1:0-1507 GCA_031405775.1 Sphingomonadales bacterium
GGAACGATGATCATCGCCAGCCGCGGCAAGGCAAATGGCACGAGAACGGCGGTGAGGATGAGGACGCGCGCGAACATCACCGCCGACGCGACCGCGATGCCGGCGCCAAGGATCGGTCCCTGCCCCGGTTCGGCGCGCAGCCGTTGTGACAAAGCCGCGGTAACGGCGGTGGAGGAATACAGCCCGCCGATCGCCGCCGTCGCCAGCGTGCCGCGCGTCGCGCCGAACCGCCGGCTGGCGACATAGCCGGCAAAGGAGAAAGCACAGACGATGACGACGACCAGCCACAGGTCGAACGGGTTCCAGGCGTTGTACGGCCCCATGTTGCGGTCGGGCAGCAGCGGCCAGATGACGGCGGCGATGATGGCAAAGCGCACGACCGCCTTGATGTCGGTCTCGGTCATGCCGCGCAGCCAGCCGTGAAGCGTTTGCCGTTCCGCCAGCAGCGCCGTGGCGATCGCGGCGGCCGCCAGCGCCGGGATCGGATAACCGCTTGTCGCCAGCGCGCCGAGGGCGATCGTCAGCAGCGCCGCGACTTCGGTTGTCGAGCTGACATCGGTTTTCGGGATGATCCGGTCGGCGCGGCGATAATCGAGGATCAGGATCGCGACGGCTCCCGCCGCCAACACGCCCGCGAGCAGCGGCTGTTGCTTGCCGATCAGCCCCGCCAGCCCGCCGAGCAGCCCGAGCAGCCCGAAGGTGCGAACACCGGCAACACGGCTGCCGTCGGGCTCCTGGCGGAATCTCCAGCCGCGTTCGACGCCGATCAGCAGCCCGATGGCCAGCGCCACCGCAAGATCACGAAAGGGCAGCAGCACATCCATTGCTGTCACAATGCGTCATCGCCGATGGCAAGGCCAGAGCGCTTCAAAAATCCATGTTGATATCGAAATAGCCATAATGCGTGTCGCCGGTGTCGCGGCCATTGGGGGCATTGCGGAAAAAGTTGCTTTTCGCCAGCAGCGCGACGCCGGTATCGAGGCGGATCAGCTTGGGGACGAGCCAATAGCGCAGGCGCGCTTCGACCTGGTGTCCGGCGAAACGCCCCGACTGGCCGCTGCTATCACGGACGCCGGTGCTCGCGAAGGCGTCGGTGCGGCTTGCGAGCCACAGCGGCCGCCAGGCGACGAATGCATCGACCCGCGCATTGGGGGTGATTTCGGCCCGCAACGACGGCGATATCAGATTGGCGCGGCCGACCGGGCCGTAAAGGCCGGACGGGCCATAATCGAGGCGACGCGCGCCGAAAATCGTGTCGAAGCGGTTGAGGGTGCGCGGATTGGCGCCATCGCCGCTGGCATGATCATAGAGGATCGCGACGCGCGGATTGAGCCCGCCGACAAAACTGCGCCCGACTTCGGCGTGGAGAAACCAGGCGCTGACATCGAGGTCTTTTATGTCGCTGGCAGCGTTGGTCGCGCGGGCGGTGCCGAGTTGATAGACGAATTCGACATCATGGTCGAAACGGCCCGGCTTTGCGGGCGCGAAAAAGCGGACGCCGGGGGTG
>JANNJH010000393.1:0-4596 GCA_031405775.1 Sphingomonadales bacterium
CGACGCCAGCGCGCCCGCTTCCGATCCCGCCACGCCGCCGCGTGACCGCGCCGATGTGCGTTATCTCGGGCGCCTCCTCGGCGACGTTATCCGCGCCCAGGACGGCGTCGCGGTCTTCGACGCCATCGAAGGCGTGCGCCAGGCTTCGGTGGCGGCCCATCGCGCCCCCGATGCGGTGACGACCGCGGCGCTGAGCGAACGGCTCGGCCAACTCGATCTTGGCGACACGCTGCGTTTCGTTCGCGGTTTCCTGCTGTTCTCGCTGCTCGCCAACCTCGCCGAGGATCGCAGCACCCCCGAAGCCGGGCACGCCGCCACGCTGGCGGGCGCGATCGACAGTCTTGCCGCCGCCGGCATCGACCGCGCGGCGGTCGTGGCACTGCTGCACCAGGCGCTGATCGTCCCGGTGCTGACCGCGCATCCGACCGAAGTGCGGCGCAAGAGCATGATCGATCGCGAAGCCAGCATCACCGCGCTGATGGCCAATTGCACCGCCGGTTTCTGCGACATCGCCACCGAGGCCGAACTCATCCGCCAGATTACCATCCTGTGGCAAACCCGCCCGCTGCGCGCCGTAAAGCCCGTCGTCACCGATGAAATCCAGTCGGCGCTCTTCTATCTTGCCGGCAGCTTCGTGCCGGTGCTGCCGCGCCTTCATGCGCGCTGGGAAGCCCTGACCGGCACCCGCCTGCCGCCCTTCCTGCGCCCCGGCAGCTGGATCGGCGGCGATCGCGACGGCAACCCCAATGTCGACGCCGCAACGCTCGATGCGGCGCTGTCGACGCAGGCGGCAGCGATGATGCGACACTATCTCGCCGAGCTGAACGCGCTTGGCGGCGAACTTTCGATGTCATCGGCGACGCTTCAGGTCACGCCCGGCCTCGCGGCGCTGGCCGAAACCAGCGGCGACACCGCCGCCAGCCGCGCCGACGAGCCCTATCGCCGGGCGCTTTCGGGCATCTATGCCCGTACCGCCGCCAGCCATTTGGTGCTTTCCGGACGCGCCCCGCCGCTGGCGGCGATGGTGCCGGGCGCGCCCTATCCGCGTGCCGCCGATCTCCTCGCCGATCTGCAAACCGTCGCGACGTCGCTCGAAAGCCATGGCGGCAAGGCGATGATTGGCGCGCGCCTCGATGCGCTGATCCGTGCCGTTGAAATCTTCGGTTTTCATCTGGCAACGCTCGACCTGCGCCAGAATGCCGATGTCCACGCCCGCGTCGTTGCCGAACTGCTGCGCGTCGCCGGCGTTCCCGATGACTATGCGGCGATGGATGACGCGGCGCGAACCGCGCTGCTCGGTGCCGAGCTTGGCTCGCCGCGACTGCTGTTCAACCCCTATGCTCAGTACAGCGCTGAAACATCGGGGGAAATGGCCATCCTGCGCGCCGCCGCCGCCGCCCATGAACGTTTTGGACCCGACGTCATCCGCGCCTATATCGTCTCCAAGACCAGCGGCGTTTCCAACCTTCTCGAAGTCTATGTGCTTTTGAAGGAAGTCGGCCTGTACATCCCCGGCGACCCGCCGAGCTGCGCCATCATGGCGGTGCCGCTGTTCGAGACGATCGCGGATCTGCAGGCCGCCCCACAGGTGATGGCGGATTTTCTCGATCGCCCAAAGGCCGCGGCGCTGGCGGCGGCGCGCGGCCATCAGGAAGTGATGATCGGCTATTCCGATTCGAACAAGGATGGCGGCTACCTGACCTCCAACTGGTCGCTGCACGAGGCGGCGCTGGCGCTGGCGCAAGTCTTTGCGGCGCGCGGGTTGCAGATGCAGCTTTTTCACGGCCGCGGCGGCGCGGTCGGTCGCGGCGGCGGCCCGTCCTTCGACGCCATCAGGGCGCAGCCGCAGGGCACGGTGATGGGGCGCATCCGCATCACCGAACAAGGCGAAGTGATCGCGTCGAAATACGGCACCCCGGCCGTCGCCGAGACCAGCCTCGAAACCATGGCCGCGGCGACCTTGCTCGCCAGCCTTGAGCCGCCGCGTCTCAGCATCGCGGATTTCGGGCGTTTTCGCGAGGCCATGGCGCAGATCAGCGCCGCGGCCTGCGCCAGCTATCGCGGGCTTGTCTATGAAACCCCCGGATTCAACGCTTTTTTCCGCGCCGCCACGCCGATCACCGAGATCGCCGAACTGAAAATCGGCTCGCGCCCGGCATCGCGGACACGCTCGGACCGCATCGAGGATCTGCGCGCCATCCCCTGGGTGTTCAGCTGGGCGCAGGCGCGGATCATGCTGCCGGGCTGGTACGGCGCCGGCGACGCGCTTGCCGGTTTCGCGGACAAGGGGTTGCTGGCCGAAATGGTCACGGCCTGGCCGTTTCTTGGCGCGACGCTGTCTAACCTCGAGATGGTGCTGGCGAAATCGAACATGGAAATCGCCCGGCATTATGCCGGGCTGGTTCCCGACACGGCGCTGCGCCGTGCCATTTTCGGAACGATCGAAGGCGGTTGGCAGCGCACCCGCGACATGCTGCTCGACCTCAGCGGCCAAAGCCAGCTTCTCGAACGCCAGCCGGCGCTGGCGCGATCGGTGATGCTGCGGCTGCCCTATATCGATCCGCTCAACGAACTTCAGATCGACCTGATCCGCCGCCGGCGCAGCGGCGAGACCGATTCGCGCATCGCCGAAGGCATCCATCTGACCATCAACGGCATCGCCGCCGGCCTGCGCAACAGCGGCTGATCCAATCTAACGCTTGCATCGCGTTGCGGTCCGCTATAGGTTGTCGGGGTCTGGCAATGAAGTCGGACGACTAATAATCGCCGGTTGGAAACGATCCGACCAGCGCGGTTTGCAGAAAATGCACAGGCAAAGCCGCCACACGATCGGAGATCACTCTCCGGCGTTCGGTGGCTTTTTTTCGTGAACTTCCGATCAAATTCACAGGAGAAACGCGTTGCAGACGGCACCGACAGCAGGGGCAAAGCCGCGGAGTGCCGCCGGCGCCCGCGATTCAGCCCAGCGTCAGTGCCGCGACCAGGCCTGCGGCCAGCAGCGCCGCGACGAGCTTCCAGAACAGCACCGGGTCGCGCTCAATCAGCGGCACCGATTCGAACCGGACGCGCGGGATGGCGGCGCCGCCTTCAAGCGCGCGCAACAGCTCGGTGACATCGCCGAAACGGTCCTGCGGGTCGATGGCGACGGCGCGCATCAGCACGGCATCGAGCCAGGACGGCAGCTCGGGACGGCTGCGCGACGGCAGCTCCGGGGCATTGAAGCGCGGGCGGGCAAAGGCCTCGGTCTCGCCATAAGGGAATTTGCCGGCGAACAGCCGCCACAGCGTTACGCCGAGCGCGAACTGGTCGGTGGCGGCGTCGCCGGCATTGCCGCCGAACATCTCGGGCGCGAGATAGCTCGGGGTGCCGGGGATCTCGATGGCATCGAATTCATCGACGCGCGGCAGCCGGGCGACGCCCAGGTCGACAAGCTTCAGCCCGCCGTCGCCGGTCAGCATGACATTGTCGGGCTTGATATCGCGGTGGACGATCTCCAGCCGGTGCAGCGCGATGACGGCGCGGGTCAGCGGCACGGCGATGGCGAGCGCCGGCCTCAACCCGACGTGACTTTTCAGCCGCGCCTCGAGCGTCTGGCCCTGATAAAACGGCTGGACGCCGTAAAGCCCGGTCTGGCGTTCGGGGGACACAGCGACGACGGCGCCAATAAACGGGCTGGAAACCCGGCTGCCGACCAGGATTTCGCGGGCGAAGCCCAGCCGCGCGCCGCTGTCGGACAGCAATTTTGGCTTGGGGAACTTGATCGCCACTTGCTGGCCGGTGCTGGTGTCGACGGCGCGGAACAGCCGCGTGTAGCGACCGTCGGAGACCAAAGTTTCAAGCCGGAAGCCGTCGATGCTGTCGCCTTCCCGCGGCAGCGGCAGGAACGGCAGCCGGGCGATGTCACCGGCGACCGTGTCGTCATCGGGTGCCGGAAGCGCCACGATATCGAGGATGATGGCGCTGCAATTGTCCTGGGAGCCGGCGCCGAGCGCGGCCTCGACGATATCCTGGGCATCGGCTTCGGCCGAACCGCGGTTGCCGAGGAGCTTTTCAAGGCGGCGGATCGACAGTGTGCCATGGACGCCGTCACTGGTCAGCAGCAGCCGGTCATGGACATCGATCGCGAGGATGTGGTGATCGAGCCGCAACCGCTCCTCGATGCCCAGCGCCCGGTACAGGATGTGGGTCTGGTCGGGGTGCGAATGGCAATGGTCAGTGGTCAGCAAGGTCAGCCGGCCATCGCGGAAATGCCAGGCGCGACTGTCGCCGACATGCAGCACGTGGCCGCGGCGACCCTTGAGCACAAGCGCGGTCAGCGTCGTCGCGGTATGGGCCATGTCGGGCGTCCTGCCCATCGCATGCAGCCAGCGGTTGTAGGGCGCCAGCACGCGCAACGCCGCCGCCGCCGCGCCGATGGTTTCCGGCTGATCGTAAAGCCCCTCGATCAGCGCGCGAACGCCCAGTTCGGCGGCCATTCGGCCCGCCTTGGCGCCGCCGACGCCATCGGCCAGCGCCGCGACCATGCCGTGGCGCAGGCGCTCGGTCTCGGTGGCGGCGTAGATGCCGACAAAGTCCTGGTTATCGGCGCGTTTTCCG
>JANNJH010000394.1:0-1031 GCA_031405775.1 Sphingomonadales bacterium
CATCGAGCTTTACGACGCGGTCAACGACCTCGGCATCGGTGCCCAGGGCCTGGGCGGGCTCTCCACCATCCTCGACGTCAAGATCCTCGATGCGCCGACCCACGCCGCCTCAAAGCCGATCGCGATGATCCCCAATTGCGCCGCGACTCGCCACGCGCATTTCACCCTCGATGGTTCGGGTCCGGCCTATCTGGAGGCGCCGAACCTGGCGGAATGGCCCAAGGTCGAATGGAAGCCGTCGAAGCAGGCGATTCCGGTCGATCTCGACACGCTGACACCGGCGATCGTTGCCAGCTGGAAGCCCGGCGATCGCCTGCTGCTTAACGGCAGGATGCTGACCGGGCGCGATGCGGCGCACAAGCGCATGACCGACATGCTGGCGCTTGGGCAAACGCTGCCGGTCGATTTCACCAACCGCGTGATCTATTATGTCGGCCCGGTCGATCCGGTGCGGGACGAGGTTGTCGGGCCGGCGGGGCCGACGACGGCGACGCGGATGGACAAGTTCACCGAGGACATGCTGGCCAAAACCGGGCTTATCGCGATGGTCGGCAAGGCCGAACGCGGCCCGGCGGGGATCGCGGCGATCCAGAAGCACAAGGCGGCCTATCTGATGGCGGTCGGCGGCGCGGCGTATCTGGTGTCAAAGGCGATCAAGGAGTCAAAGGTGCTGGCCTTCGAGGACCTCGGCATGGAGGCGATTTATGAGTTCACCGTGCAGGACATGCCGGTGACGGTGGCGGTCGATTCGACGGGTGAGAGCGTCCATGCGACGGGGCCGCTGGTGTGGCGGGAGAAGATTGCCAGGATGAAGGCGCTGGAAAGCGCCTGACCGGGTTCGGCGATCGATGGTTCTCAGGTAGCTGGCAGCGCCTCCGGCAGCTGGGGTCGCAGACCCCAGACCCCATTCACTTCAATCAGCTCATATTGCTGCCGATGGACCGGCCCAACTAATGGGGCTAGGGCCGGAGGCCCTTTGAGATCGGAAGTACGAACGACACTTTTCGCTGTTTCCGGCGGTGTTCTGCGCC
>JANNJH010000395.1:0-8624 GCA_031405775.1 Sphingomonadales bacterium
TCGGCACCCCGCCGCCGATCATGAGCAGCCCGGTGGTCCCGGCGGCGATCTTGATCTCGGTCAGCTCGCGGAAATCGGCGACCGAATCGATCATCAGGTAGGGCCGGCCCGCCTTCATCGCGTCGACCTGGTGCTTGACCAGCCCGAACCCGGCCGAGGAATCGACGAACGCCGGGCAGAAGATCGGCACGTCATGCTCATACGCCAGTTTGACGAGGCTGTTGTCCTTCTTGCCGTGTTCGACGAGATACTTGCCCATCTCGCGGATGAAGGCGCGGCTCGAATAGGGCTTTGCCTCCAGGCTGTTGGCGATTTGCAGGATGGTGTGGTCGCAATCCTGGAGCTGCTCCTCGTCGATATAGGTGTCGTAGATCCGATCGATCAGCAGCGAGCGCAACGTGTCGTCATCGGGCACTTCAAGCGCCTGATAATGCTTGTGGCCAAGGCCTTCGAAGAAATCCATGTCGACGATCGACGCGCCGGTGGCGACGATGCCGTCGACCATGTTGTTGCGGACCAGCTCGGCATAGAGATCCATGCAGCCGCCGGCGCTCGTCGAACCGGCGATGACGAGGAAGATCGTGCAATCGGGGTCGGCGAGCATCTGGTTATAGATGTCGGTGGCGCGGGCGAGATCGCGCGAGGTGAAGCTCATCCCGGCCATGCCGTCGATGATCGGGCGCGCGTCAAAGCTGCGGATGTCGATATGCTTGACGACCTTCGAAAGAAGCTCCGCCTTGCGGGTGTCGTTGATGGCCTTGGTCATTTCAGTGCCTCCAGTGGCGTGTCACTGGCGCGGCGCTTCCTTCAGGAAACGCCGCCCGCGGCCGGATCATTCCGGCGCCGAGCGGGTAAGTGCCGTCCCCGATAAGGGAACGGCGGTGTTTCAAATGCGCCTCAGCTTTGGCGGATACGGACGACCTTCGACGGCGAATTTTCCGCAACGCCATAGGCGCTATCCATCGGTTCGTCGCGGGCGACCACGGTTTCGCCGGCGGTGAAGCCGTTGAAGCCGGTGCGCATCGCCGAGCCATAGGCGCCGAGCATGCCGACTTCGATATAGTCGCCGACCTGGGTGTCGGCGGGCAATTCGAACGGCCCGCGCATGAAATCCATGTCGTCGCAGGTCGGGCCGTAAAAGCTGAAGCCGATCGTCTTGGCGCGCGACGGGGTTTCGCGCACCAGCGCGACCGGGAAGCGCCAGGCGACGTGCGCCGCATCGAACAGCGAACCATAGGCGCCGTCGTTGATATACAGCACATCGTCCTTGCGGGCTTCGACGCGGACCAGCACGCTGGCATATTCGGCGCACAGCGCGCGGCCGGGTTCGCACCACAATTCCGCCGAATAGCTGATTGGCAGCGCTTCATAGGCGCGGCTGATGACGTCGAAATAGCTATCGAGCCCGCCCGGCTCCATCCCCGGATAGATTGACGGAAAACCGCCGCCGACATCGACGACGTCGACGGTGACGCCGGCGCCGACGATCGCGGCGCGAACCTGTGCCAACGCATCGGCATAAGCCTGCGGGCTCATCGCCTGCGACCCGACATGGAAGCAGATGCCGAGCGCATCGGCGGCCTGGCGGGTGGCCATCAGCAACGGCGCGGCTTCATCAGCGGCGATGCCGAACTTCGATGCGAGGCTGAGCTTGGAATGCGACGACGACACGCGCAGGCGAACGCACAGCGTCAGGTCGGTCGCGGCGACACCATCCCTGGCGGTGGCAGCGACGATCTTTTCAAGCTCGGGCAGCGAATCGAGCGAAAAGGTGCGTACGCCATGGACGTGATACGCCTCGGCGATGGCTTCCTCGCCCTTGACCGGATGCATGAAGCACAGCACCGCGGACGGTAGCAGGCCGCGCACGAGGCGCACCTCGGCGATCGAGGCGACGTCGTAATGGCTGATGCCGGCGTCCCACAGCGACCGGATCAAGTCCGGCGAGGGATTGGCCTTGACCGCATACATCGAAGTTCCCGGAAACTTCTCGATGAAGTAACGGGCAGCGCGATGCGCGGCGTGTGGGCGGACAAGTGTGACAGGTTGCGTCGGCTTGGTGCCGATCGCTACCCCCAGCGCGTGATGGTTTTCGTGCAATTCAAGGGACCTCCGGGGTGGGCAAAGCGAGGTTACTTGCGTAACCACCAAAGCTGCCTTGCGGTGGAAGTCCCATGGGGCAGCGGAGGGCGTATTTAGGGTCGCACCCCCCCCATGTAAAGAGGTTTTTTGTGACAATGTTTTTTGTGGTTTTCGCGTGGGCTTTCAGGAGCTTGACGCACGGCCGATGAGGGCCGTTTTTCAACGGGTTCCGCGATCGCTCCGCAGGGGGAATTGCACCCCGGCGATGACGATTTCGTCCCGACGGTGTTCGCGGCGTGTCGGCCAGAAACTTGGTCGCCGCCGATCAAGAACCCGGTGTCGCGAACCGGTGGGTGATCGGCACGTCGTCGCCCAAAGACCCGGCGCTTTCCCCGAACCATGCCGCCACCCGCGCCTTGCCGGCGTTGCTCAGATGCAGCCCCTGCTTCGTGCGCCGCCACAGCACGTCCTCGGCGGTGGTCGCCCATTCGTTCTTCACATAGTGATCAAGTTCGGCTTCGAAGATGCTGCCGCCGGCGTCGCCGAGATTGGCGCCGAGCCCGGCGTTGAGCAAAGCTTCCGCCGCGGTGCCGAGCGTCGTCGCCAGCCGCCCCACCAGCTTGGGATCGTAATTTTCGTGCGCGGCGACAAGGTGGGGTCGCCCAGCGCTTGAAGGCGTCCTGACCGGTTTCGCCGGGCAATCTCTCGACATCGCCGCCGGGCAATGGGGCTTTGCCCGTCCAGCTTTTGGTGCCGGGGGCGATCTGCTTCATCACATCCTCGGCGAGGACGCGATAGGTGGTGATCTTGCCGCCGACGACGGTCAGCGCCGGGGCGCCCTCGTGTTCCACCAGCCGATAGTCGCGCGTCGTTTCGCGGTCGCCCTTGCCGGTTTCGAGGATCAGCGGGCGGACGCCGGAAAAGCGGTGGACGACATCGGCACGGGTCAACGGCCGGGCGAGATAATTGTTGGCGGCGGCGAGCAGATATTCGGTTTCCTCCTCGGTGATGTGCGCGGCTTCGGGCGTGTCGATGTCGCGCTCGGTGGTGCCGATCAGCGAGAAATTGCGTTCATAGGGGATGACGAAGACGATGCGGCCATCCGGCTCCTGGAACATGAAGGCGTCGCGGCCAAGATGGACGCGCCGCGTGACGATGTGCGAGCCTTGCACGAGCCGCAGCGCCGGAGCGTCGGGGCGGCCCAGAACGTCGCGCGCCACCGTCTCGGCCCAGGGGCCGGCGGCGTTGATGATGCGCTTTGCCTTGAGCGCGCGGCCATCGCCCAGCGTCGCCGTCCAGACACTGCCGTCGTGTTCGGCGCGGACGACCCGGGTGCGCGGCAGGATCAGCGCGCCCATCGCGGCGGCGTCCTGGATGTTGGCGATGACCAGCCGGGCATCATCGACCCAGCCGTCCCAATAGCGAAAGGCGCGGGTGAACTCGGGCAAAAGCGCGCGACCGGCGCGGTCCTGCCGCAGGTCGATCCGCGACGATCCCGGCACGATCTTGCGGCGCGCCAGATTGTCGTACAGCCACAGCCCGGCGCGCAGCATCCATTCCGGCCGGTCATGCGGCGAATGCGGCAGCACGAAACTTTGCGGCCGGCTGATATGCGGCGCGATGTCGAGCAGCACTTCGCGTTCCGCCAGCGCCTTGCGGACCAGCCCAAAGGCATGGAATTCGAGGTAACGCAGCCCGCCATGGATAAGCTTGGTCGACGCGCTCGAGGTGGCGCCGCCAAGATCGCCGGCTTCGACCAGCGCGACGCTGAGCCGGCGGCCGCTGGCATCGCGGGCGATTCCGGCGCCGTTGATCCCACCGCCGATGATCAGCAGGTCGTGAACGCGATCAAGGCTGGCGGGCGGTGTCATGCAAGATCTGCTTAACTACTTGCAGACGGCGGTTTAGGGAAGCTGGCATGACGCCCGATCTCATCCTCGTCCTCGATGCCGGTACGACCTCGACGCGCGCCATCGCCTTTACGCAAGCCGGCGAGATCGTTGCCAGTGCCGGGCGTCCGATCACCCAGCATTATCCGCAACCGGGATGGGTCGAGCATGACGCGGGCGAAATCTGGCGCGCCAGTCGCGATTGCCTGATCGAAGTCGCCAACGCCGTCGAGGCGCCGCGAATCAACGCCGTCGAGGCGCCGCGAATCAACGCCGTGGGAGCGCCGCGAATCGCCGCCATCGGCATCACCAACCAGCGTGAAACAACGGTGTTCTGGGATCGCGGCAGCGGTGAACCGGTCGCGCCGGCGATCGTCTGGCAGGACCGGCGCACGGCCCAGACCTGCGCGCGGTTGCGGGCGGACGGCCATGAACCGGCGGTGCAGGCGCAAACCGGCTTGCTGCTCGATCCGTATTTCTCGGCCACCAAGATCCGCTGGGCGCTCGACAATTGGCCGGCGGTGGCGTCGGCGCTGGCCGATGGTCGTTTGGCTGTCGGCACGATCGAAAGCTGGCTGATCTGGAAACTGTCGGCCGGCGCGCGCCATGTCACCGATGCCAGCAACGCCTCGCGGACGCTGTTGATGGACCTCGCGACCTGCGAATGGGATGCAGGCCTTTTGGCGCTGTTCGACGTGCCAAGGTCGATCCTGCCCGAAATCGTCGATTGCGCCGGGCCGCTGGCGACGACGGCGTTGCTTGGCGGTGAAATCGCAATCACCGGCAGTGCCGGCGACCAGCAGGCCGCCGCCATCGGGCAGGCCTGCCTGTCACCGGGGCAGGTGAAGGCAACATACGGAACCGGTTGCTTCCTGCTCGCCCATGCCGGCAGCGTGCCGCCGAAATCGACGCACCGGCTGCTGGCGACGGTGGCATGGCGGCTCGGCGGCGTCCCGGCCTATGCGCTCGAAGGCTCGATCTTCACGGCGGGGGCGGCGGTGCAATGGCTGCGCGATGGCCTCGGCATCATCGCCAGCAGCGCCGAGACCGAGGCGCTGGCGCAAAGCGTTCCCGACAGCGGCGGCGTCGTCTTCGTCCCGGCGCTGGCGGGCATGGGCGCACCGCACTGGCGGCCGGAAGCGCGCGGCACGCTGACGGGGCTCAGCGGCGGCACCACCCGCGCCCATATCGCCCGCGCCACGCTGGAGGCGATGGGGCAGCAGACCGCCGATCTCGTCGATGCGTTCGCCGCCGATGGCGTGCTGGTGGCCAGGCTGCGCGTCGATGGCGGCATGACGGCGAATGATTGGCTGTGCCAGGATCTTGCCGACAGTCTGGGGGTCGTCGTCGAGCGGCCGCGCGTCATCGAGACGACGGCGCTGGGCGCGGCGATGCTGGCTGGCGTGGGGGCAGGGCTGTTCGCCAGCCTGTCCGATGCCGCCGTCGCCATGTCGGCACCCGATCGCGCTTTCACGCCCGCCGCCACGCCCGAAGCTCGCGCCGCGCGCCGAGCCGCATGGGCGCGCGCCGTGCGCCAGACGCTTGCAGAATAAGGTAGGGACATGAACGAGGCACCTTCGATTCTCTTTGGCCTATCGGCCGCCGCGGCCTTTGCCTTGATCGCGACCGGCATCTGGCTGTTGCGGCAACCGGGCGGCAATCGCGTCAAGGCCGGGTTGATGATCGTCGCCGGGCTGGTGATCCTGTTCAACGCCTGGATCAACACGCTGCCGGTGGTATTGCCGAGCTGAAATCGCCCTGAGTCAATCGAGCGCTTGCGGGTGGCCGCATGCTTGCTCGCGCTTGCGGCGCTTGCCATCAATGCGACCGCGTCAATTCCCGCATCGCCTTGTCCAGCCCTTCGAGTGACAGCGGGAACATGCGGCCTTCCATGACCGTCTTGATCATCTGGATCGACTGGCTGTGGCGCCATCTATTCTCCGGGATTGGGTTGAGCCACGCCGCCGCGTGATAGACGTCGAGCATGCGGCTCATCCAGACGTCGCCGGCTTCCTCGTTCCAATGTTCGACCGAGCCGCCGGGATAGTTGATCTCGTACGGGCTCATCGACGCATCGCCGACAAAGATCAGTTTGTAATCATGCGGGAATTTATGGAGCAGCTCCATGACCGGCGTGCGTTCGGCCCAGCGCCTTTTGTTGTCCTTCCACAGCGACTCATAGGGGCAATTGTGGAAATAAAAGAATTCGAGATGCTTGAATTCGCTGCGCGCCGCCGAGAACAGTTCCTCGCAAATCTTCACATGCGGGTCCATCGAGCCGCCGACATCGAGCATCAGCAACAGCTTGACGGCGTTGTGGCGTTCGGGCCGCATGACGATGTCGAGATAGGCCTTTTTCGCCGTCCCCGAGACGGTGGCATCGAGATCGAGCTCGTCCATGGCGCCGTCGCGGGCGAATTTGCGCAAGCGGCGCAGCGCCACCTTGATGTTGCGGGTGCCGAGTTCGACGCTGTTGTCGAGGTTCCTGAACTCGCGCTTGTCCCAGACCTTGACCGCCTTGCCCTGGCGGCCGTCCTTCTGGCCGATGCGGATGCCTTCGGGGTGTGCGCCTTGCGCGCCGAACGGCGACTTTCCCGCCGTGCCGATCCACTTGTTGCCGCCCTCATGGCGTTTTGTCTGGTCCTCAAGCCGCTGCTTGAGCGTCTCCATCAATTTGTCCCAGCCGAGTTTCTCCAACTCGGCCATTTCCTCGGCCGACAGGTTCATCTCGGCGATGGCGCGCAGCCAATCCTCGGGAATTTCCGCGGTACCGGTCGCGATGTTCGATTCCAGCCCCTTGAAAACCTTGGCAAAGACCATGTCGAAGCGATCGAGCAGGCCCTCGTCCTTCACGTACGTCGCGCGCGCGAGGTAATAGAAATCCTCGATCGACCAATCGATGACATCGGCCCGCAACGCCTCCATGAGCAACAGATGCTCCTTTAGCGAAGCCGGGATTTTAGCGGCGCGAAGCGCGTCGAGAAAGTTCAGGAACATGCGATCAGGCGTTGTTGCGCCGGTTCATGAACGCCAGCCTCTCGAACAGCATGACATCGGCCTCGTTCTTCAACAGCGCGCCGTGCAGCGGCGGGATCAACGACTTGGTGTCGCGGTTGCGCAGCACCTCGATCGGCAAGTCCTCGTGCATCAGCAGCTTGAGCCAGTCGAGCAGCTCCGAGGTCGAAGGCTTTTTCTTCATCCCCGGCACTTCGCGGATATCGAAGAAGATGTTCATCGCCTCGGCGACCAGCGTCTTCTGGATGTCGGGGAAATGCACCCGGACGATGGCTTCCATCGTCTCGCGGTCGGGGAACTTGATATAGTGAAAGAAGCAGCGGCGCAGGAACGCGTCGGGCAGTTCCTTTTCATTGTTCGAGGTGATGATGACGATCGGACGCACCACCGCCTTCACCCGCTCGCCGGTTTCGTAAACGTCGAACTCCATGCGATCGAGCTCGGTCAGCAGATCGTTGGGGAATTCGATATCGGCCTTGTCGATCTCGTCGATCAACAGCACCGGCAGCTTGGGCGATGTGAACGCCTCCCACATCTTGCCGCGGCGGATATAGTTGGAAATGTCGTGGACGCGCGCATCGCCGAGCTGCGAATCGCGCAACCGGCTGACGGCGTCATATTCATACAGGCCCTGCTGCGCCTTGGTCGTCGACTTGACGTTCCATTCGATCAACGGCGCATCGAACGCGTCGGCGATCTGTTGCGCCAGCACAGTCTTGCCGGTGCCGGGTTCGCCCTTGACGAGCAGCGGCCGCCGCAGCGTCACCGCGGCGTTGACCGCAACCCTCAGGTCGTTGGTGGCGACATAGTCGGACGTACCGTGGAAGCGCATCGATGACATGAAAGACCTTTTGCCTGACGTTTGCGTCAAGTTAGCGCCCCGCGCCGCCAACGGCAACCAGCCTGATACGCGTAGGTGGCTTCGCGTGTCTCACCCCGGAGCCGGATTGCGCGAAAAGCACCGGGCGCCGAACCGCCCGACACGGGCTCCGCGACGACCGGACGCGCCGTCGTCAAACGTCGAGGAAACTCCGCATCTTGCGGCTGCGCGACGGGTGCTTGAGCTTGCGCAGCGCCTTGGCCTCGATCTGCCGGATGCGTTCGCGGGTGACGCTGAACTGCTGGCCGACTTCCTCCAGCGTGTGATCGGTGTTCATGCCGATGCCAAAGCGCATGCGCAGCACGCGTTCCTCGCGCGGGGTCAGGCTGGCCAGAACCCGCGTCACGGTTTCCTTCAAATTGGCATGGATCGCCGCATCGACCGGGATGACGGCGTTCTTGTCCTCGATGAAATCGCCCAGGTGCGAATCCTCCTCGTCACCGATCGGCGTTTCAAGGCTGATCGGTTCCTTGGCGATCTTCATCACCTTGCGAACCTTTTCGAGCGGCATCGACAGGCGCTCGGCAAGTTCCTCCGGCGTCGGTTCGCGGCCGATCTCGTGGAGGATCTGGCGGCTGGTGCGGACCAGCTTGTTGATCGTCTCGATCATGTGGACGGGGATGCGGATGGTGCGCGCCTGGTCGGCGATCGAACGCGTGATCGCCTGCCGGATCCACCACGTCGCATAGGTGCTGAATTTATAGCCGCGACGATACTCGAACTTGTCGACCGCCTTCATCAGGCCGATATTGCCTTCC
>JANNJH010000396.1:0-8679 GCA_031405775.1 Sphingomonadales bacterium
CTGGGGCGCGATTATCTGCTCGATGCCGAAACCATGGCGAGGGTGGCGCGGGCCTTCGGGGCCGATCGGGTGCTGTCGGAAGCGCTCGATCCGCCGCGGCTGGCGCTGGTCGGCTGATTCCACTGCCGCGATTGGTCGGGCTCACGATGGCATCGCGCCTGCCGTCCTTGATACCGGGGCGACCCCGATCGATCGCTGCCATTGGCCGAGTTGGCGCGGATCAGCCAGCGTGATTTGTCGTCCGCGACGTGGTGGCGAGCGTCCAAAGCGTCATGAACAATGCGGCGATGACCGGGCCTATCACGACACCGTTGGCGCCAAAGACCGCAAGGCCGCCCAGCGTCGATATCAGCACGACATAGTCCGGAAGCCGTGTTTCGCGGCCGACGAGAATCGGACGCACGACATTGTCGACCATGCCGATGACGAATATCCCGAACACGATCAAGACAATGCCCTTGATGACGGCTCCGGTTGCCAGCAGAAATGCCGCGACCGGCACCCAGATCAGGCCGGCGCCGACGACCGGCAGGAACGCCATCACCGCCATCGCCACCCCCCACAGAACCGGCGCTTCGATGCCGAGGCCCCAGAACAGCAAGCCGCCGATGACACCCTGGAGGATCGCCACCACCAGGCTGCCCTTTATCGTCGAGCGGATAACGACGACGAACGTGTCGAGCAGCGCCTGTCGTTGCTCGGTCCGCAGCGGCCCCGCGGTGGCGACTCGCGCCGCCAAGGCATCGCCGTCGCGCAAAAGGAAAAACGTCAGATAGAGCATGACACCGAGCGCGAGCAGAAAGCCGAACGCAATTCCGCCGACATTGAGCACTTGCGATGCCAGCGTCTGGAAGCTGTCGACGACGGCGGCCCCCAGTTTCGCCAGTGCCGCGTCCAGATCGGTCAAGCCGAAGCGTTCCAGACTCCTGCCCGCCCATGGCGGCAAGTTATCGTGGAATTGCCGGAAGTAATGATTGAGATCGATCTTGCCGGATTCAACCTTTGCATATAGCGTCAGGGCCTCCTGCACGAGAAAGGCCGCGAGGATTATCGCCGGCAAGATCACCGCCGCCACGATCACCAGCAACGTCAGCAGCGCCGCCCCGTTGCGGTGGCCCGGCATCGCCCGCAACAGGCGGTTCCTGAGCGGGAAAAACTCGATTGTCGCGATCATCGCCCAAAGAATCGCGCCAAAAAATGGTGCGATGACATACGCGAAGGCAATCGAAACCACAGCGACCAGCGCCAGAAAGGTCTTGTCCTCGGTCCGGCGCACGTCAGGGTCCTCCGATAATTTTCTTGGCGGGTGCCTCGGCGCGGGCGAGCAGCGGAATTGCCGTAGCACTTTAATCGCGCGTAACCTACAGACGCGATTCTGAAAGATTTGCATCGGGCGGCGCCGTCCGGCCGTGTTGGAGAGAGGCGATATGGCAACGCGGCCCGTGGATGTTCAAGGCGAGATGACTCCCGCGGCGATCACCGCCTATCTCAAGGTGGCGGCGCTGGATGACGTTGATATCTCGCAAGCGCATTACTGGACGACCGACACGCACTGGACCTATTTTCAGCGGCTGCGCGATGAAGATCCGGTGCATTATACCGATGATGCCCATGCCCGGTTCGGCGCCTATTGGTCGGTCACCCGCTGGGCCGACATCATGGCGGTCGATACCAACCACCAGGTGTTTTCGTCCGACGCGCATCTGGGCGGCATCGCGCTGCGCGATATGGACGCCGATTTCATCATGCCGATGTTCATCGCCATGGACCCGCCCAAGCATGATGTGCAGCGCAAGGCGATCAACCCGATCGTATCGGGCAGCAACCTCGCCGCCTTCGAAAGCCTGATTCGCTCGCGCACCCAGGCGGTGCTCGACAATTTGCCGATCGGCGAGAGCTTCGACTGGGTCGACAGGGTTTCGATCGAGCTGACGACGCAGATGCTGGCGACGCTGTTCGATTTCCCCTTCGAGGAACGCCGCAAGCTGACCTATTGGTCGGACCTGGCGACGGCCGATCCCGATTTGCCGGGCAACCTCGACAAGGCGCAACGCCAGGCCGAATTGTTCAACATGCTGATGCAGTTCACCAAGCTGTGGAACGAGCGCGTCAATGATCCAAAGCCCAAGGGCGACCTGATCTCGATGCTGGCGCACAATCCGGCGACGCGCGACATGGTGCCGATGGAGTTCATGGGCAATCTCGTGCTGCTCATTGTCGGCGGCAACGACACGGTCCGCAACGCCATCACCGGCGGCCTGCTGGCGCTCGACCAGAACCCCGGGGAATATCAAAAGCTGCGCGACAATCCGGCGCTCATCGAGCCGATGGTTTCCGAAATCATCCGCTGGCAGACGCCGCTGGCGCATATGCGGCGAACGGCGCTGGTCGATACCGTGCTTGGCGGCAAGGCCATCAAGAAGGGCGACCGCGTCGTCATGTGGTACGTCTCGGCGAACCGCGACGAACGCGCCATCGACCGGCCGAACGAATTCATCATCGACCGCGAACGCCCGCGCCAGCATATGTCGTTCGGTTTCGGCATCCACCGCTGCGTCGGCAACCGCCTCGCCGAGCTTCAGCTCAAGATCCTCTGGGAGGAGATCGCCGTGCGCTGGGACGTCATCGAAGTCGTCGGCGAGCCGGAGCGGGTGCCATCGAGCTTCGTCAAGGGCTATAAGTCGTTGATGGTCCGGATTCCGGGCTGAGGCGCTTTCCCTTCGCAGCACAGGACCAGCAATGGCACGCATCACCTATGTCGAATATAATGGCACGGCGCACAGCGTCGAGATCGCCGACGGCGTCTCGCTGATGGAGGGCGCGATCGGCAATGGCGTGCCGGGAATCGACGGCGATTGCGGCGGCAATTGCGCCTGCGCGACGTGCCACGTCCATATCGGCACGGGTTGGGAGGCCAGGACCGGTGCGCGCTGCGCCGCAGAGGAGGCGATGCTCGACCTCGCCGATTGCCGGCGCGACAACAGCCGGCTGGCGTGCCGGATCGTCGCTCGCCCCGAACTCGAAGGGCTTGTCGTCACCCTGCCGGCGACGCAGCACTAGCGCAGCGCCGCGAGCGCGCAGCGCAGCAGCGCGCCGACAGGCGCAAGCTCGGCCGGCGGGGCGGCGGGGCCTTCTCCCGCCGAGCCCGTTCGACGTCACGACGCGGCTTTGCCGCGGCGCTACTTGACCCTCCGGCGCCATGCCGTTAAACGCGCCGTTCGAACAACTCACGCAGGGGTCAACCCATCCGGTGTCGGGGCAACCCGAACATCCCCTGCGGCGGCTTAACCGGATAGAGGAGAGAAGATTATGGCGGCACCCGTCGTCTCGATGGCGCAGCTTTTGGAAGCAGGCGCCCATTTCGGCCACCAGACCCACCGCTGGAACCCGAAGATGAAGCCCTACATCTTTGGTGATCGCAACGGCGTCCACATCATCGATCTGTCGCAAAGCGTTCCGTTGTTCGCTCGCGCCCTCGATTTCGTCCGTGGCACGGTCCAGGCCGGCGGCAAGGTGCTTTTTGTCGGCACCAAGCGCCAGGCACAGGATCCTATCGCTGAAGCCGCCCGTCGTTCGGGCCAGCATTATGTCAACCATCGCTGGCTCGGCGGCATGCTGACCAACTGGAAGACCATTTCCGGTTCGATCAAGAAGTTCAAGCAGCTTGAGGAACAGCTTTCGGGCGACACCGTCGGCCTGACGAAGAAGGAAATCCTCAAGCTGACGCGTCAGCGCGACAAGTTCGAGCTTTCGCTCGGCGGCATCCGCGACATGGGCGGCCTGCCCGACGTGATCTTCATCATCGACGTCAACAAGGAAGAGCTGGCGGTCAAGGAAGCCAATGTCCTTGGCATCCCGGTCGTCGCCATCCTCGACACCAACACCGATCCTTCGGGAATCGCCTTTCCGGTTCCGGGCAATGATGACGCCAGCCGCGCCATCCTGCTTTACGTCAACGCCATCGCCGACACGGTGATCGAGGCCCGCCAGGGTCGCGCCGCCGAGCGTGGCATCGATCTGGGCGCCATGATCGAGCCGCCGATGGAAGCCGCCATTGCCGAGCCGGTCATCGAGATTGCGCCGGCGACGACGATGGACGAAGCCATATTGGCGGTCGCCGAAGCAACGACCACCGAGGCCTGAAGCCCGTAGCCGGCGATCGCCGGGGCGAGACATGCGAATGGGCCGGGCGCGCAATTTGCCGCGCCCGGCCGTTTCCGCAAGAATAGCCGTTTTGCAACATTGGCCGTCCAGTGGCCGTTTAACGAACCCAATACAGGAGCCAAGATCATGGCCGATATCACCGCAGCGATGGTGAAGGATCTGCGCGACAGCACTGGCGCAGGCATGATGGATTGCAAGAAGGCGCTTGTCGAAACCAGCGGCGACATCGAAGCCGCGGTCGACTGGCTGCGCACCAAGGGCCTTGCCGCCGCCGCCAAAAAGGCCGGCCGCATCGCCGCCGAAGGCCTGATCGGCGTTTCGGTCGCCGGCCGGCGCGGCGCTGTCGTCGAAGTCAATTCGGAGACCGATTTCGTCGCCAAGAACGAAACTTTCCAGGGCTTTGTCCGCACCGTCACCGCCATCGCCGCCGAACTTGGCAGCGACGTCGCGACATTGCTTGCGGCGTCCTATCCGGAAAGCGACGGCAGTGTGCATGACAAGCTGACCCACAACATCGCCACCATCGGCGAGAACCAGTCGCTGCGCCGCGCCGCCATCGTCGAAGTTTCGCAAGGGCTCGTCACCTCGTACATCCACAATGCCACGGTTTCCGGCATGGGCAAGATCGGCGTTCTCGTCGGTCTCGAATCGGCTGCACCCGCCGATGTCCTCGAAGGCCTTGGCAAGCAGCTGGCGATGCACATCGCCGCCGCCAACCCGCTGGCGCTCGATGAAACCGGCCTCGATCCGGCGCTGGTCGAGCGTGAGCGCGCCATCGCTCGCGAAAAGGCCGCGGTGTCGGGCAAGCCGGCCGAGATCATCGAGAAGATGATCGAAGGCGGCGTGCGCAAATATGCACAGGAAAATTCGCTGATGACGCAGGTGTTCGTCATCGACGGCAAGTCCAAGGTCGGCGATATCGTCGCCGCCGCCGCCAGGACCGCCGGCACGCCGATCACGGTCAAGGCCTATGTCCGGCTGCAACTGGGCGAAGGCATCGCGCGTGAGGAAAAGGACTTTGCCGCCGAAGTCGCGGCTGCTGCTGGCGCCTGATCGGACGCAGCGTATGGGGCCAGGCCCTCTCGATCGCGCCAGAGCGATCGGGGGGGGCGCCCCTTGCGGCTTGGCACCGGCGTTCGCGCTGACTAGGGTGCGCGCGACACTGTAACAGCCGACCCGGGGAGTATCGACACCGCCATGCCAAGGTCCGGTTTCAAGCGTATCCTGCTCAAACTCTCCGGCGAAGCGCTGATGGGGCAGGCGCAATATGGCATCGACCCGGCGGAGACGTCGCGTATCGCCGCTGAAGTCAAGCTGGCCATCGAAGCCGGCTATCAGATCTGCATGGTCGTCGGCGGCGGCAATATCTTTCGCGGGCTGGCGGCGGCGGCCAAGGGTTTCGATCGTGGCTCGGCCGATTACATGGGCATGCTGGCGACCGTGATGAACGCGCTGGCGGTGCAGAATGCCCTCGAAAACATCGGCGTCGAAACCCGGGTGCAATCGGCGATCCCGATGCCCAGCGTTTGCGAACCCTATATCCGCCGCCGCGCCGAACGCCACATGGAGAAGGGTCGGGTGGTGATTTTTGCCGCCGGCACCGGCAATCCATTCTTCACCACCGATACCGGCGCTGCCTTGCGCGCCGCCGAAATGCAGTGCGACGCGCTGTTGAAGGGCACCTCGGTCGATGGCGTTTACGACGCCGATCCCAAAAAGGTTTCGACGGCGAAGCGCTATGACAAGCTCAGCTATTCCCGCGTGTTGGCCGATGATCTTAAAGTCATGGATGCAAGCGCTGTGGCGATGTGCCGCGACAATGACATCCCGATCATCGTCTTCAACATCCGCGAACCCGGCAATCTGGCGGCGGTGCTGCGGGGCGAAGGAATATCGACGATGGTAACGAGCGAACTTGCAGCAAGAACTGGGGAACTGGCCAATGGCTGATTTCGAAGCAGGGCCGTGGAAGGCCGATCTCGAGCGCCGCACGACAGGGGCGATCGAGGCGTTGAAGCATGATCTCGGCGGCCTGCGCACCGGGCGCGCGTCGACGACGCTGCTCGAACCGGTGACGGTGCTGGTCTATGGCTCGGCGATGCCGTTGACGCAGGTGGCAACGATCACGGCGCCCGAATCGCGGATGCTGGCGGTGCAGGTCTGGGACAAGTCGAACGTGACGCCGGTTGAAAAGGCCATCCGCTCGGCCGGGCTGGGGCTCAACCCGATCGTCGATGGCCAGACGCTGCGGCTGCCGATCCCCGACCTGACCGAGGAACGCCGCAAGGAACTGGCGAAGCTGGCGTCATCCTATGCCGAAAAGGCCAAGATCGCGGCGCGCAACGTCCGACGCGATGGCATGGAAACGCTGAAAGCCGCTGAAAAGAAGGGCAAGATCAGCCAGGACGATCAAAAGAAGCTTGAGGCCGACGTCCAGAAGATCACCGACAAGGCCGTCGCCGACATCGATTCGGCAGCGAACGCCAAGGAAAAGGAAATCCTCGGCAAGTGAGTCCGGTCGCCGCCTCGCAACTTGCCGGCGGTGAGACGCCCGGGCTGCGCCATCTTGCCATCATCATGGACGGCAATGGCCGCTGGGCCAAGGCGCGCCGGCTGCCGCGTATCGCCGGGCACCGCGCCGGGGTCGAAGCCGTGCGCCGGGTGGTCGAAGCCGCGCCCGACCTCGGGATCGAGTTCCTGACGCTCTATGCCTTTTCGACCGAGAACTGGAAGCGTCCGGCCGACGAGGTCAGCGACCTGATGGGGCTGTTGCGCCATTATATCCGCTCGGAGATCAAGGATCTTCACAAGAACGGCGTTCGGCTGGATTTTATTGGCGATTACAAGGCATTGAAACCTGATCTTGTCAAACTGCTTGAGGACGCACGGGCGCTGACGGCGGGCAACACCAAGCTGACGCTGGTGATGGCGCTCAACTATGGCGGCCAGGATGAACTGGTCCGCGCGGCGCGGGCGCTGGCCATCGACGCTGCGGCCGGGCGGATCGATCCAGCGACGATCACCGCCGAAACGCTGGGCGCGCGGCTCGATACCGCCGCGATGCCGCCGCCCGACCTGGTGCTGCGGACCTCGGGCGAGATGCGATTGTCGAACTTCCTGCTGTGGCAATCGGCCTATGCCGAGTTCGTCGCGACCGACACATTGTGGCCGGATTTCGACCGGGCGGCGCTGGCCGATACGGTGGCGAAATTCGCGACGCGCGAGCGCCGTTTTGGCGGGCGTTGAGGCGGTGGCAACGCCGGCACGCAATCCATGCTGACGCGCATCGCCACGGGCCTGGTGCTGATCGCCGCGGCGCTGACGGCGGTATGGCTGGGCGGACGGGTGTTTTCGGCGCTGATCGCCGCTGCGACGCTGGTGATGTTCGCCGAATGGGCGATGATGCACCGTCTGGGGCGCGGTGTGCGGCTGGCCGGGCTGGTGCTGCTGGCCGGCGTTATCATGTTGATGCAAATGGTATCGCCAAGCGAAGCGGTCGCCGCGCTCGCCGGCGGCGCCGGGTTGCTCGGGCTGTTTGCCCGGCGGATGCAAAAGGGCGCCGGCTTCAGGACGGCGGCGGGAGTGCTTTATTGCGGGCTGCCGGCGGTGAGTTTGATCTGGGTGCGCTCGCTGTCGCTGGGGCTGGCGGCGACGGTGTTCCTGCTGGTCTGCGTCTGGGCCACCGATATCGCGGCGTACTTCACCGGGCGCGCCATCGGCGGCCCCAAGCTGGCACCGTCGATCAGCCCGAACAAGACCTGGGCGGGTGCCATCGGCGGGATTGTCGGCGCCATGGCGATCGCCGGCGGCATGGCGGCGGTCTATCTGGCGCGCCGGGACGGGATCGGGACGGGCTATTTTATCGGGCTCGCCGGGGCATTGGCGGTGCTTTCGGTGCTGGGAGACCTTCTGGAGAGCGGATTGAAGCGCCGCGCCGGGGTGAAGGATTCGGGAACCTTGTTGCCCGGCCATGGCGGCGTCATGGACCGGCTCGACGGGCTGGTGCCGGTGGCGATTGCCGGGGCGTGCGTCTTCGCGGCGACGAACTGGGCCGGATGACCGCGACGCTGACCATCCTTGGCGCGACCGGATCGGTCGGGCGCCAGGCGCTCGATCTGGTGACGCGCAATCCGGGGCGTTGGCAGGTCGAGGCGTTGACCGCCAACAGCGATGCGCAGGGGCTGGCCGCTGCGGCGCGGGCCTGTAGCGCGAAATTTGCCGCCGTCGGCGACCCGGCGGCCTATGGCGCGCTAAAGGCGGCGCTGGCGGGTTCGGGAATCGAGCCGGCGGCGGGGGCCGAGGCGATCTGCGAGGCGGCGCGGCGGCCGGGCGACATCGTGGTGACGGCGATCGTCGGCGCCGCCGGGCTGGCGCCGACGCTGGCGGCGGTCGAACGCGGCGTGACGCTGGCGATCGCCAACAAGGAGACGCTGGTTTGCGCCGGGGAGCTGGTGACGGCGGCGGCGATGGCCAGCGGCGCGACGCTGCTGCCCGTCGACAGCGAGCATAACGCCG
>JANNJH010000397.1:0-2355 GCA_031405775.1 Sphingomonadales bacterium
CCATGATGAGATGGCGGATTCCCGAACACATGTGCTGGAACAACGTCCAGGTGAAGCCGATGCCGACAAGGATGCCGAACCAGCCGTTCGCGACGCCCATGAAGCACAGATACGCCTCCGGCCCCGTCGCCGCGGCGATCAGCCACCACAGAAACAGCAGCACGGCGCCGAACGCCATGGCGTTGCCGGTGATGCGGTGCGTCACCGAAACGACGGCGTGCACCTGCCATTTCCAGATCGACATATGCGGCGACAGCGGTCGCGGTGAGGTCGGACGGCCGGCCATGGTTCCCCCGGTGGTGGCAAAAACGTGAGGTTGCTGTTTAACCCTTCGTCGCCAGCGCGCAACCGTTGATCGCACCTGCGACGCGCTGTTATCCCCCGCATTGCAACAAAACGGTCCGCGCCAGCCCGGCATAGCGGTGGCGCAACGCCTCGCGATAGGCGGCATTGGCCATCATCGCCAGAAAATGCCGCCGCGTCGGATACCGCACCATCAACACCTTGTCCCAATCGGTTTCCGACGTGCCGGCGATCGTGATCCGCATCCCAAAACCTCGCTGGCGGCGAAGATCCCACCGATCCTCTGTATCGCGACGACAATTGGTGCCCGGTCGTCACACTGACGATACTTCCCCTCTCGCCCTGAGGGAGAGGGGCGGTTGTAGAGGGAACGCCCTTGCCGAAAGCGCCGCCGCGCGCCACCCTCAAGCCATGCCGAAAATCACCGCCTCCCACCGCATGACGCCGCCGGTGCCTGGAGCAGCGCTGAAGACGAGGCCGAGGCGTGATCGGTGATGGTTGAACTGGCGGTCTATGCCGGACTGTTCATCACCGCCTTCGTCGCTGCGACAATCCTGCCGGCCCAGTCAGAAGTGCTGCTTGTCGGCCTGTTGGTGGCCAATCGTTATGACGTCGGACTCCTTCTGCTGGCGGCAACCGCCGGCAACACGATCGGCGCCATGGTCAACTATGGGCTCGGTCGCGGCATCGAACGATTTCGCAGCCGGCGCTGGTTTCCGGTCGGCCCGTCCGCCTATGCGCGGGCGGCTGACTGGTACCAGCGCTATGGCGTGTGGACCTTGCTGTTATCATGGGCACCGATTGCGGGCGACGCGATAACCGTTGTTGCCGGTGCCGCTCGCACATCGTTCTGGCTCTTCACCGCACTGGTGCTGATCGCAAAAGGCGGCCGCTATTTGGCGCTCGCGTGGGCGACGCTGCAATGGTGAGCGGGCAGGTCACGCACCGCCGCCGGCATGGCGACCTTGCGCTTGCGGGCATCGGCTCACTCATCGGCGAGCCGGGCATAGATCACTTCGTCATGCCATTGATCGCCATCCCGCCAGCTTCGCACAAAGCGACCCTCCTGGCGAAAGCGCAATCTTTCCAAAAGCTTCTGTGCGGCGATATTGCGCGCATCGGTCAACGCCGTCACCCGGGTCCGGCCGCTGGCGAACAAGGCATCGACCATCGCGCCACAAGCCTCGGTCGCCATTCCGCCCCGCCGCCACGCCGGATCGAGGGCAAAGCCGATCTCCGCCTGCCACGCTCTCGGTGTGTCGAAATTCACCCCCAGGTCGCCGATGAAAGCGCCGCTCGACCGCTCGACGATGGCGAACTGGCCCCAGCCCTCGGCGTCGATCGCCGGGCGAGTCACCATCGCCGCCACCAGCGCCCGGCTTTCATCAAGACTGCGGTTCTGCGGGTCGAACGGCATCATCCCCCGCACCCGGTGATAGAAATCGGCATCGGCAACGCTGACGGGCCGCACGATCAGCCGGTCCGTCTGCAGCACCCAGTTGAAATCACGCAATGAATTGCCCCAATGAAACACTCCGAATTCCAATCTCATCCGGGCCGGCTTTGCTATGCCTCCCTCACGACGTCGGCAAGCGGCATCGTCGCAGTCGAGGTCTTCGCCATCACTCGATGCCGCGCAGGGGGCGCTTATCACGGCCGGGCAACGCCTGGAAATCGCGATGGGCCGATGGAAGTCATGATCGAGCCGGGGGTTGTTGCAACCGGGCGTCGCCCGCGCCAAAGCATGACGCATGACCAATATCCTCCTTACCGGCGCCGACAACGGCTGGGCACTCACCCTCGCCTGCAACCGCGCCGATGCCGAGGCGATGCCGGAAATCGGTGACGTTTTTCCCGACCTGGTCGATCCGCCGACGCTGAATGTCGAGGAACCCGACCCCGACCAGCCCGACGCCTGGGTGATGACTGCCTATTTCGGGGGCGAGCCCGATCCGGCGCTCGTCGCCCGCATCGCCGCGCTGTTCCCCTCGGCGCGCGACGTCCAGGTCGCCCCCCTGCCCGATGCCGACTGGACGACGCTGTCGCAGCGCA
>JANNJH010000398.1:0-2201 GCA_031405775.1 Sphingomonadales bacterium
CACTGGCGCCTGTGGATCGACGGGGCGACGACCGCTGAGGGTGAAGCTCGTCCAGCCATGGCCGGCGTGTTGCCAGCGCAGCGGCGCGGTGATGGCGTCGCGCTTCAGCCAGGCCCAGCCGTCCGCAAGCCACAGCGCCGGATTGGCATAGCCGCCATCGGCGATGAACGCCGCCCAATCGGCATTGGTGACGAGGCTGTCGGCGAGCGCGAACGGGCGGAGCAGGACATCATGCGCCGGGCCTTCGCAATCAAAGGCAAAGCCGCTGCCGGTGGGGCCGATGCGGGCGATCCCGCCGTGGTGGGAGGTCCAGCCCGGCGCGGCGCGGGTGCTGGCAGCCGCGGGCGGGAACATCGCCGGCTCGATGGGGTTGGCGGCGAACAGGTCGAGGATATCGGTGAGAAGCAATTCCTGATGCTGTTGCTCGTGGTTGCGGCCAAGCTCGACCAGCGCCAGCTTTTCGGCATCGAAGCGCTGCCAATGCGACGCGAGGCCGGCATCGACATGGGCGCGATAGGCGAGCACGTCATCAAGGCTGGGGCGGGTGATGAGGCCCCGCGCGTTTCGGGCGATACGCGCGCCGAGCGCTTCGTAATAGCTGTTGAACAAATAGCCGAAGCGATCGTCGAACAGCCGATAACCCGGCAGTCCGGCGAGCACGAAGCTTTCGAAAAACCAGCTGGTGTGCGCCAGATGCCATTTCGCCGGCGAGGCGTCGGGCATCGATTGGGCGCTGGCATCGGCGTCGGACAAAGGCGCGACCAGCGCGACGCTGAGGTCGCGGGTCGACTTCAGGCGTCCGGCCAGGTCGTCGCGCGTCAGTTCGGGCGAAAGCATGACCAACTCAGCCTCCTTCCTGCCGGTGCCGGCTTAGCGGTTCGCGCCCGGCACCCACAGCACGTCGCCGGTGGCGGCATTTTCGACCCGGCCAAGGACAAACAGATAATCCGACAAACGGTTCAAATATTGCATCGCAATGCGGTGCAATATTTCACCGGCGGCGATGGCGGCGACGCCGTCGCGTTCGGCGCGGCGGGTGATGGTGCGCGCCACGTGCAGCGCCGTCGCCGCTGGCGTCCCCGCCGGCAGGATGAACGAAGTCAGCGGCGAAAGCGCGGCGTTGGCCGTGTCGATCTGCGTTTCCAGCCAGGTCACTTGCTCAGCGACGATGCGCAGCGCGCCGTCGATGCCATCGGGCGTGGCAAGATCGGCGCCAAGGTCGAACAGGTCGTTCTGGATGCGTCCCAACGCCAGCGCTGTGGCCGGCGAGGCGTGGAGCCGCGCCATGCCGATCGCGGCATTGGCTTCGTCGACGGCGCCGACGACGTGGAGGCGCGGATCGGCCTTTGACCGGCGCGAGCCATCGACAAGCCCGGTGCTGCCATCATCGCCGGTGCGCGTGTAGATGCGGTTGAGCTTGACCATCGCTTATGCCGGCTGGTTGATCAGGAACAGGATGACGATGAAGATGATCGCCAGCGCCTGAAAGCCGACGCGATAGGTCATCATCTTGTTCGATTGCTTGCCGGTGACGTCCTTGCCGCGCGCCATGATGATGATGCCGCGCGCCAGCACGCCAAGCGTCGCCAGCGCCGCGAGGATCATGAAGATGATGAGAAGAGCTTGCATTTGCCGGTGCCTCGATCGGCGATGATCGCCGCAGCGCCCTATATGGACCCGGATGCGGCAGGATCAAACCCCGCCGCTAGGCAAGCCTCAGTCGAGATGCGGCGACTTGCGCAAAAACAGCAGCGCGACAAGGCTCGCCCCGGCCGCTATCGCCAGATACCAGCCGACGGGTTGCAGCCCGCCGCGATCGGACAATGCCTGGGCGATCACCGGCGCCAGCCCGCCGCCGAGGATGCCGCCGAGATTGAACGCCATCGACGCGCCGGTATAGCGCAGCCTTGCCGGGAACAGCCCCGGCAACCAGGCGCCGAGCGGCCCATAGACAAAGCCCATGACGAACAGCGCCAGCGACAGGAAGCCGCCGACCAGCAGCAGCGAGCCGCTTTCCATCAGCGGCGCCAGCGCAAATCCGGTGGCAATGGCGGCGAGGCAACCGGCGATGAGCACGCGGCGCGGATCGAAGCGATCGGACAGCCAGCCCGACAACAGGATGCCGAGCCCAAGGAACACGATGGCGCCGAGCTGGACGCCAAGGAAGGTTTCGCGGGCATAGCCGAGTTTGGTCGTGCCAT
>JANNJH010000399.1:0-7397 GCA_031405775.1 Sphingomonadales bacterium
TTGCTGAACATGTCGGCCCCGAAGCGCGCTTCGTCCACCAGGGCATGACCAGCTCCGACGTCCTCGACACCTGCCTGTCGGTCCAGCTCGCCCGCGCCGCCGACATATTGATCGCCGACACCGACGCGCTGCTGGCGGCGATCAAGCGCCGCGCCTTTGAACATAAACACACGCCGACGATGGGCCGCAGCCACGGCATCCACGCCGAACCGACGACCTTTGGCGTCAAACTGGCGCAGGCCCATGCCGAATTCAGCCGCTGCCGCGCCCGCCTCGTGGCTGCCCGCGAGGAAATCGCCACCTGCGCGATCTCAGGGGCGGTCGGCACCTTCGCCAACATCGATCCCGCCGTCGAAGCCCATGTCGCCAAGGCGATGAACCTGGCCGTCGAGCCAGTCTCGACGCAGGTCATCCCGCGCGATCGCCACGCCATGTTCTTTGCGACATTGGGCGTCGTCGCCGGCTCGGTCGAGCGCCTCGCCACCGAAATCCGCCATCTCCAGCGCACCGAAGTCCTTGAAGCCGAGGAATATTTCGCTCCCGGCCAAAAGGGCAGCAGCGCCATGCCGCACAAGCGCAACCCGGTGCTGACCGAGAATCTGACCGGCCTCGCCCGGCTGGTCCGCGGTTACGTCACCCCGGCGCTGGAGAATGTCGCGCTCTGGCACGAGCGCGACATCAGCCATTCGTCGGTCGAACGCATGATCGGGCCGGACGCGACCATCACCCTCGATTTCGCCCTGCACCGGCTGACCGGCGTCATCGACAAGCTGCTGATCTACCCCGAGCGGATGCTGAAGAATCTCAACAAGATGGGCGGCCTCATCCATTCGCAGCGCATCCTGCTGGCGCTGACGCAAGCCGGTGCCAGCCGCGAGGTCAGCTACGCCCTCGTCCAGCGCAACGCCATGAAGGTCTGGGAATCGGATGGCGCGCTGCAATTGTTCGACCTGCTCGTCGCCGACCCCGAGGTGACGGCGCTGCTGCCGCGCGAACAGCTGGAGCCGCTGTTCGACCTTGGTTATCATCTCAAGCACGTCGACACGATCTTCGACCGCGTTTTCGCGTGATCGAAGACGGCGCGGGGCGTCAACCGGGAGAGGGTTAGGTTCCCCTACCGCGGCGGCGCCACCGCCGCCGGCAAATCGCGCCCGGCCTTGCGATACGCCGCCTTCACATCGGCGCGCGCCTTCAGCGTCCGAAAGCCGGCGCGCTGCCGGGCGTCGCGCACCGCCGGCCGGTCGGCGATCAGGAACGGTTGCAGCTCGAACAGCATCTCCGTCCGCGCATCGGCATCGCCAAGCCGCCGCTTGATCGTTGCCGCCGCCGCATCCATCCGGCCAAGGCAGATCATCGCCGCCAGATAGGCTTCGTCATTCTCCTGCGGCCTGGCGATCAACGGCGCCGCCGCGGCAATCGCATCGGCGCCGCGCCCGAGCCGGTTGAGCGCGCAGGTGCGGACCTGGGCGATATACATCTGGCCGAACGGGCTGGAATTGGCAGCGGTGGTCTCGGCGAAATCGGCGGCGGCAAGCGCATCCCTGGGCCGGTCGACGCTTTGCGCGAACAGCGCCTGGTTGATGATCGTGCCGATGATCGCGCTGCGGCCGTTGACCGGCGTGGCGTTGAGCGCGGCATAGCGCGCCAGCGCCGCGTCGATGCGGCCGGCGTCGCCGAGCAACGCCGCATGGAGGTTGACCAGCCAGACTTCGCGATCACTCAGCAATGCCAGTTCCTGCGGCGTCTTCGCCACATCGGCGACCGCCAGCGCCTCGGCTTCGCGCGAAGCGACATTGAGCGCTTCGGCATAGCACAGCCGCGCGATGAGTGATTTCGGCGCCGCATCGAAGCGCGCCTTGGCGGCGGCGACATAGGCGGCATCGGCGGTATCGGCGCCCGGCCCCAGCCGCTTCTCCACCGCCGGCCACAGCGCGGCAAAGCGCCGGTCGATGCCGATCCGCACCAGCATCACCGGGTTGAGCAGCTGGTCGAACACCGGCCGGGCATCATCGAGCCGGTCGCGCTTGACCAGCGCGGCGATCAACCGCAGCCGGATCCAGTCGATATCGGCGAGCGTCGCATCGGCGGGCTGCCAGCCGGCCATGACCAGCGAATAATCGACATCAAAGGCGCGGCGCTCGTCCTTGCGGATGGCGCGCATGACATCGGTGACGACCTCGGCCGGCAGCTGGTTGAGCCCCTTGGGATCGCTGGCGGCGATCAGCGCGATGGTATCGGCGGCGCCATTGGGGTCGCCGTCAAAGGCCCGCAGCAGGAACAACTGGCGCAGCAGCAGCATCGACGGCGCCGGTGAATTCTCAAAGCTCGCTTCGATCGCCTTGTGCGCGTCGGCAATGCGATTGAGCCGCGCCAGCGCAAAGCTGCGCAAGCCCTCGATCTGGCCGCGCTCGATCGGCAATTCGCTCGCCGCCAGCATGGCATCGAGCATCGCCAACGCTTGGGCCGGGTGATTTTCGTCGACAAGGCTCGCCGCGGCGCCGAGCTGGTGTTGGAAACTCGGCGGGTCGATCGGCGCGGCGGCGACAAGCAGCAGCGCCAGCGGCGCCACCAGGGCGCGTGCCAGCCCTATCCGGCATTTCTTCATATTCGTTTCCAGATCGTCATCGCGCCATGGTAACCATCTGGCCGCACTTCACAATGACCCAGACGACCGGGATCAGACGTCGAGATTGGCGACGTTCAGCGCATTGTCCTGGATGAATTCGCGCCGTGGTTCGACGACATCGCCCATCAACCGGGTGAAGATGGCGTCCGCCAGGTCGGCTTCGCCTTCATCGACGCGCAGGAACGTCCTTGCCGTCGGGTCGAGCGTCGTTTCCCACAATTGTTCGGCGTTCATTTCGCCAAGGCCCTTGTAGCGCTGGACGCTGAGGCCCTTGCGGCCGGCATCGAGAATTGCCGTCAGCAGGTCCGACGGTCGCGTGATCCGCCGGTCGCCGAGCATCGCCTTGCCGCGATAGCTCGCCGCCTCCTGCGTTGCCAACGCATGCAGGCGCGGCGCTTCGGGCGAATCGAGGAAGGCCGCGTCGATGATGTGATGATCGGCGACGCCGCGCCAGTCGCGGCGCAACACAAAGCCGCCTTCGGCCGCCGGCTCGGCGCTCCACACCGCCTTGTCGGCATCCGCCGCCGTCAGCCAGCTCGCGGTCGCGGTCGCGGCTGCCTTTGCCGCATCGCCGGATAGCCCCGGCTCCAGCCCGTTGTTGAGCGCCAGCGCCTCGATGACCAGCGCCGGATAGCGTTTGGGCACATATTCCATCAGCGCGCGCATCTTGCGGGCATGATCGACAACCGCGCGCAAATCGCCGTCGGTGCGCGGCCCGGCGTCGGTGTGCAACACCATGCCGCCGAGCCCGGCGTCGATCAGATAATCCTCCAGCGAGGCATTGTCCTTGAGATAGACTTCCGAGCGGCCGCGCGACATCTTGTAAAGCGGCGGCTGGGCGATGAACAAATGCCCGGCGCGGATCAATTCCGGCATCTGGCGATAGAAAAACGTCAGCAGCAGCGTGCGGATATGCGCGCCATCGACATCGGCGTCGGTCATGATGACGATCTTGTGATAGCGGAGTTTTTCGAGCTTGAACTCGTCGCGCCCGATCCCCGTTCCGAGCGCCTGGATGATCGTGCCGATTTCGCGGCTCGACAGGATGCGGTCGAAGCGCACGCGCTCGACGTTCAAGATCTTGCCCCTGAGCGGCAGGATCGCCTGAAATTGCCGGTTGCGGCCCTGCTTGGCGCTGCCGCCGGCGCTATCGCCTTCGACGAGGAACAGTTCCGACTTGACCGGGTCGCGTTCCTGGCAATCCGCCAGCTTGCCGGGCAGGCTGGCGATATCGAGCGCGCCCTTGCGCCGCGTCAGGTCGCGCGCCTTTTTGGCGGCTTCACGCGCCGCGGCGGCGTCGATGATCTTGGCCATGATGGTGCGGGCGTGGGCGGGGTTTTCCTCCAGCCAGATCGCCAGCCGGTCGGCAATGAGCGCTTCCAATGGTTGCCGGACTTCGGACGACACCAGCTTGTCCTTGGTCTGCGACGAGAATTTCGGATCGGGCAGTTTCACCGAAACGATCGCGGTCAGGCCCTCGCGCATGTCGTCGCCGGTCAGCGAGACTTTTTCCTTCTTCAGGACGCCGCTGCTTTCGGCGTAATTGTTGAGGGTGCGGGTCAGCGCGGCGCGGAACGCCGCCATATGGGTGCCGCCGTCGCGCTGCGGGATATTGTTGGTGAAGGCCAGAACCTGTTCGTAATAACTGTCGTTCCATTCGAGCGCGACGTCGATGCTGATGTCGTTGCTTTCGCCATGGATCGACACCGGCGTCGCGATCAACGGGGTTTTCGCCTTGTCGAGATACTGGACGAACGCCGAAATACCGCCTTCGTAATAAAGCTCGACCGACGCCTGGTCGGCGTGGCGCGCGTCGGCCAAATGCAGGCGGACGCCCGAATTGAGGAACGCCAGCTCGCGGAAGCGATGTTCGAGCTTGGCGAAATCGAATTCGATGATCTTGAAGGTGGCGGGCGACGGCAGGAAGGTCACGCGGGTGCCGCGCTTGCCCTGCGGCGCCGGGCCGACGATCTTCAACGGCGCTTCGGCGTCGCCGTTGCGGAACCGCATCCAATGTTCCTGGCCATCGCGCCAGATCGTCAGTTCGAGCCATTCGCTGAGCGCGTTGACCACCGAGACGCCGACGCCGTGGAGCCCGCCCGAGACCTTATAGGCATTGGCGTCGCTGTTTTCGAACTTACCGCCGGCGTGGAGCTGGGTCATGATGACCTCGGCCGCCGAAACGCCTTCCTCCGAATGGATGCCGGTTGGAATCCCGCGGCCATTGTCGGTGACCGAAACCGAGCCGTCGGGGTTGAGGACGATGTTGATCAGGTCGCAATAGCCCGCCAGCGATTCGTCGATGGCGTTGTCGCTGACTTCAAAGACCATATGGTGCAGGCCCGATCCATCGTCGGTGTCGCCGATATACATCCCCGGCCGCTTGCGCACGGCATCGAGCCCGCGCAGCACCTTGATCGAATCGGCATCATAATCGGCGGGGGCCTGATTGGTTTCGTCGGACAAGCTGAGACCTTTGATTCGGGCAGCGCGGATGCGGAAACTGGGCGCGCGTCGAGTCTCTATAGAACCACGCGCGCGTGTGTGCGAGGGGCAATGGCGGCAATTGGGGTCGACAGGCCGGCATTCGGCAAAATTCCGCCGGCCACGCCTCAAAATGTCATGAATTTGTGCGAATCCTCAACGGCACGAACAGGCGATATTTGCATGCTTCGACTCATATTACGGGGGGCGTCCGCCCTCGTGGCAACACTGGCTTTGGCCGGAACGGCTTCGGCGACGGAGATGCTCACCAACGGCGGGTTCGAAAGCGGCAACTTCACCGGCTGGACACAGTTCGGCGCCGTCGGCCAGACCAATATCAACGCCGCCGACGCGCTGACCGGCAGTTTCGGAGCACGCTTTTCCCCCAATGCGATCGGCGGAATTTTCCAGGACATCACGACCGTCGCCGGCCAAGCCTATCGGCTGACCTTCGACCTGCGTCACCTTGCCAACCTGCGGGCGCCGAACAACAGCTTCAGTGTCTCGTTCGATGGCGTCGTCCTTGGCTCCTCGCTCAATGTCGGCACCACCGGTCCGACGACGACATTCGACTATTCGCCGATCGCGACCGGTTTGATTTCTCAACTGCGCTTTTCATTCAAGGATGCGCGCGACGCTCCGGCGAACCGCTTTTCGCTCGACGATGTGTCACTGACATCCATCACAAGCCTTCCCGAGCCGCAAAGCTGGTTCATGCTGACCATCGGCTTCGGTCTGATCGGTTTTGCCGTGCGCCGCAGCCGCTCGAGTTTCCCGTCGGTCAGCGCCTGACCGGGCAGCAACTGGAGGGTCAGTAACGCTCGCTGCGGCGATTGGCGTTGCTGCCGTGACGGCGGTGGGCAGCGCCGCCAGCGCCGTTCGCATGGCCAGCTTCACGCTGTCACCACGCCGTTTTCGACGCGCAGCCAGATGGCCTTTGGCCCGACATCGGCGAACAGCGCCGCGTCGGTGCCGGTCATCCACAGCTGCGACCCGGTCGCCGCCAGCCGTTCGAACAACGCCGCGCGGCGCGCCGCATCGAGATGCGCGGTGATTTCGTCGAGCAGCAGCAGCGGCGGCTTGCCGGTGCGGTCGGCAACGAGTTCGGCATGGGCGAGGATGATGGCGATGAGCAACGCCTTTTGTTCGCCGGTCGATCCGCGCGCCGCCGGCTCGCGCTTGGCGGCGTGGCTGACGGCCAGGTCGCCGCGGTGCGGACCGACCAGCGCGCGTCCGGCGGCGGCATCGGCGGCGCGGCTGCGCGCCAGCGCCTGCGCGAAATCCGGGCCGGTGTCGCCGCCGCCGAGCCCCAGCAGCGGCCGCGCGAATGGCCCTTCGGGGCCAATCGCCAGCCGTTCGCCAAGCGCTGCGACGGTTTCGGCGCGCGCCGCCGCCACCGCCTCGCCATGCTCAACCATCGCCGCTTCAAGCGCCGTCAGCCACTGCGGATCGGCGGGCGTGTCGCCGGTGAGCAACCGGGTGCGAGCGCGCATCGCGGCGTCATAACGGATCGATTCGCGGCCATGGCCGGGGTGGAGCGCCAGCACCAGCCGATCGAGAAAGCGTCGCCGCGCCGCCGGGGTATCGGCAAAGATCCGGTCCATCGCCGGCGTCAGCCAGACCAGCGCCAGCCAGTCGCCGAGCGTCGCCGCGGTGGCCGCGGCGCCGTTGATGCGGACAATCCGGCGTTCGGGCGCTGCCGCCGTCGTGCCGGTGCCAATCTCGACCTCCGCGCCATCGGCCAGCAATGTCGCCGAAACGCTCCAGCCGCCGGGGCCGCCGCTGCGCGCCGCATCTGACAGCGCCGCGCCGCGCAAGCCGCGCCCCGGCCCGAGCAACGAAATGGCATCAAGGATGTTGGTCTTGCCGGCGCCATTGTCGCCGGTGATGACCACGGCCCCCGGCGCGGCGTCGATCGACGCCGCGGCATAGGAACGAAAATCGGTGAGCGCGAGACGCGTAACGGCGGGCATTGCACACCGGTGTAGCGCCTCGGAGTCATTTTCGACAGCCTGACAAATGCGGTCCGGGGCCAAGGCCCCGGCCGCCGGAGGCCCTGTTGGTATCAGCGCTTCGGCGGCTATAGCAAGGCGGTGATCCTCCCCACCCCCATCGCCGCATGGTTCGCGCGCCGCGGCTGGAGCCCGAGGCGGCACCAGTTCGAGATGGTCGCGGCGGCGCGCGCCGGGCAGCACGCGCTGCTGGTGGCGCCGACAGGGGCGGGCAAGACACTGGCGGGGTTCCTGGCGACGCTCGCCGACCTGGCCGACAACCCGCGCGAGGGATT
>JANNJH010000400.1:0-3106 GCA_031405775.1 Sphingomonadales bacterium
CGCGGCACTCGGGTCAGCGATTATGATATCTGGGCGGTCCATGCCGGCGGGCGCACCATCCTCGATGCCGTCGAAACCGGTTTTGAACTGCCGGGCGATGCGCTCGACTGGTCGCGCGGCGTGCTGCGTGATTTCGGCAACATGTCGTCGGCGACGTTGATGTTCGTGCTGCAGCGGATCATGGGGCAGGTCGGCACCAAGGTCGCCAAGGCGTCAAAGGGCTTTGGCATTGCCTTTGGGCCGGGGCTGGCGGCGGAAAGCTTCCGCTTCACCGCCGTTTGATGAAGGCGCCGGGCAAGCGCGCCCAGGTGGACGTTTCCGCCCGGGCGCGCTTGCCCGAGATGATGGATGCCGACGACCTGCCGGCGGCGACCTATGCCGAAGTCATCGCCGAACTGGCGCTGGTCAATACCGTGACGCTGGCACGCTTGCCGACCTTGGCCTGGCTTGAAACCGCGACGCGGGGCATGACCGGTTTCAGCCTCGTCGACATCGGTTTTGGCCATGGCGACATGCTGCGCGCCATCGCGAAATGGGCAAAAAAACGCGGGCTGGAGGCGCGGCTGACGGGGGTCGATCGCAACCCGAAAAGCGCCCCCGTCGCCGCCGCCGCCACCGATCCGGGGCTCGGCATCGCCTATGTCACCGGCGATGCGGCGGACTTGGGGTTCGCCCCGGATTTCATCGTCTCGTCGCATGTCGCGCATCATATGGAAGACGCCGAGCTGGTCGGTTTCCTGCGCTGGATGGAGGCGAGCGCGGCGCGTGGCTGGTTCATCAACGACCTGCATCGCCACCCGATCGCCTGGGCCGGGTTCCGGCTTCTCGCCGGCGTCTTCGGCTGGCATCCGATCGTGTGCCACGATGGCGCGCTGTCGGTGCGCCGGGCCTTTGTCAGGGGCGACTGGGATGCGCTGCTCGCCGCCGCCGGGCTGACGCAGCCGCCGGTCGCGGTGCGCTGGCACATCCCCTTCCGCTGGGGCATCGGGCGGTTGAAATGACGCAGCGGCCGATCATCATCGGCGGCGGCCTCGCCGGTGGCAGCGCGGCGTCGCGGCTCGCCAGCCTGGGCCAGGCGCCGCTGTTGTTCGAACGCGAACCCGGCGCGCACGACAAGGTCTGCGGCGAATTCCTGTCGGTCGAGGCCGGGCGCCACCTCGCGGCTTTGGGCTTTGACGTCGCCCGGCTCGGTGGCACCCGCATCGATACCATGCGCCTCCATGTCGGCGCCCGCACCGCTACCGCGCAACTGCCGTTTGTCGCCATCGGTGTTACCCGCCGCGCCCTTGATTGCGCGCTGCTGGCTCATGCGGCGGGGCAGGGCGCCGAGGTGCGGCGCGGCATCAGCGTCCGCCATATCGAGAACGGCGAGGCGGTGACGGCGCAAGGCCCGGCAGGGGCGGGGCCGCTGCTGCTCGCCACCGGCAAGCACGAGCTTCGCGGCGAGGCGCGCGATACCAGCGGCACGATCGCCGGGCTGATCGGCTTCAAGCAGTATTTTCGCGCCACGCCGGCGCTGCGCGAGGCACTCGCCGGCGCCGTCGAGGTCACCGCCTTCGATGGCGGTTATGCCGGGTTGCAACTTGTTGAGAACCATCGCCTCAACCTCTGCCTGCTGGTCGATCGCAACCGCTTCAAGGCTGGCGGCAACTGGCCGGCGCTGTTCGCAGGCCTGCTGCGTCAGCCCGGCCTCGCGATGCTGGCCGATGCCGAGCCGCTGCTCGACACGCCGTTGACCATCGCGGCGCTGCCCTATGGTTATCTCGCGCGCCCGCGCGCCGACGATGCGATCTGGCGGCTCGGCGACCAGGCGGCGGTGATCCCGAGCTTTTGCGGCGACGGCATGGCGATGGCGCTGCACAGCGGGCGGCTGGCGGCCGACATGCTGGCGGGCGGGGCGGATGCGGCGGCGTTCCAGGCGCGGTTGCGCGGCGACGTCGCGCGGCAGGTGCGGCTGGCGACGACGCTGCAGCGGCTGGCGATGAGCCGCGCCGGGCGCTTTGCGCTGATCACCGGGCTGGCGGCGATCCCGGCGGCGCTGGCGACGCTGGCCCGCTGGACGCGCATCGATCCGGCCGCCGTGGCGCGGGCGGGGGCGTAGCGCCGCGGGAACCTCGCTATTTCAACAAGCTGCCGAGCACGCCGCGCAGCAGCTTGCTGCCGAGCGATCCCGCCAACTGCCGGCCGACCGAGGTGGCGGCCGATCGCGCCGCCGATTCGACCAGCTTCTCGGTGAAACTTTTCGGCTGCGGGCGCGCGGCGACACGGGCGGCAGCGGCGGCTTCGCGGTCAGCGACTTTGGCGGCGGCGTCGTCGAGCTTGACCTGCAACGCCGCGGCCTTTTGCGCGGCGACTTCGCTTTGCGTGCGCGCCGCGGCCTCGGCGACCGTGGCAGCGCGCGCGTTGAGCTTTTCATACGCCGATTCGCGATCGACGGTTTCCTCATATTTGCCGGCGACGGGCGAGGCATTGACGATTCCAGCGCGTTCATCGGGCGTCACCGGCCCGACCCGCGACCGCGGCGGCGCGATCAGCGTGCGCTCGACCGGGGATGGCGCGCCGTCGTCCATCAACAGCGAGACCAGCGCCTCGCCGACCTTCAATTCGGTGATGACGGTGCCGACATCGAGCTTGGGGTTGCTGCGGAAGGTTTCGGCGGCGGCCTTGATGGCGCGCTGGTCGCGCGGCGTGAAGGCGCGCAGCGCGTGCTGGACGCGGTTGCCGAGCTGCCCGGCGACGGTTTCGGGGATGTCGATCGGGTTCTGGCTGATGAAATAGACGCCGACACCCTTGGAACGCACGAGGCGGACGACCTGTTCGACCTTGTCCATCAAGGCCTTGGGGGCTTCGTCGAACAGCAAATGCGCTTCGTCGAAGAAGAACACCAGCCTGGGTTTGTCCGGGTCGCCGACTTCGGGAAGCGTTTCGAAAAGCTCCGAGAGCAGCCAGAGCAGGAAGGTGGCGTAAAGCCGCGGGCTCTGCATCAGTCTGTCGGCGGCGAGGATGTTGACCTGGCCGCGGCCTTGGCTGTCGGTGCGGATGAAATCGATGATGTCGAGCGCCGGTTCGGCGAAAAAATGTGTCGCGCCCTGCGATTCCAATTGCA
>JANNJH010000401.1:0-3786 GCA_031405775.1 Sphingomonadales bacterium
CTGCTGGTGGCGGCTTTGCGCGGGCGCTTTCGCCTGTTGGTGCTGGCAGCCGACCTGATCGTGCCGCCGCTGGCGCTGCTCGCCCTGGTTCAGGTGGCGGCGATCGCAATCGGCGGCGCCTTGGTGTTGACAAGCGGCGCGGCGGGGCCGCTGGTGATGGCTGTCGGCCTTGTGGCGGTATTCTTCGCGGCGGTCGCGCTGGCATGGCATCATGTTGGCCGGGGTATTGTTGCGCCGCGGGTATTGTTGCGGCTTCCCGGCTATGTGCTGTGGAAGCTGCCGATTTATTGGCGGCTCGTTGTCGACCGGCAGCGCGCCTGGGTGCGGACGCGCCGCGATGCATGATCCTGCCGCTTCTGCCCGCGTCGGCGCCGTCGTGATCGGGCGCAACGAGGGCGACCGCCTGCGGCTTTGTCTCGAATCCGTGGCGCCGTGCGTGGAGCGGACGGTCTATGTCGATTCCGGATCGAGCGATGGCAGCGTCGAACTGGCGCGGCGGCTGGGCGCCGATGTCGTCGTGCTGAGCGCCGATCGGCCGTTCACCGCCGCGCGGGCGCGAAATGCCGGGATGGCGATGCTGGCGGCGTTTCCGGGGATATGGCTGGTGCAGCTGATCGACGGCGATTGCGAGCTTGATCCCGGCTGGATCGACGCCGCCCGCACCGCGATGACGGAACTGCCCGGCGCCGGCATCATATGCGGGCGGCGGCGCGAGCGCTTTCCCGATGCCAGCGTCTACAATGGGTTGTGCGACCGCGAATGGAACACGCCGATCGGCGAGGCCGTGGCTTGTGGCGGCGACGCGCTGGTGCGGGTCGATGCGTTCGAAGAGGTCGGCGGCTTCGAGGCGTCGCTGATTGCCGGCGAGGAGCCCGATCTTTGCCATCGGCTGCGCCTGATGGGTTGGCGGATTTACCGCATCGATGCGGAAATGACCCGTCACGACGCGGCGATCACCCGCGTTTCGCAATGGTGGAAACGCAACGAGCGCAGCGGCTATGCCGGCGCCGAAGCCTGGTATCGGCGCGGGAAGACCGACGGGGCAACGCGACGGCCGGTGTTCAGCAATCTGTTATGGGCCGTGGCCTGGCCATTCTGGCCGGTGCTGTGGTGGCGGGTCTATCGCCGCAGCGACGCCGTCTATGCGGCGCATATCGTGATCGGAAAACTGCCGCACTGCCAGGGACAATTGCGCTTCTGGCTGGACCGGCTGACCGGTCGCCACAGCAAGCTGATCGAATATAAATAGAGGGAACGCCGACGGTTGCGTCAGATGAAAGATATCAGTGGGCAATTCGTACCACGTAGTACGCATCGTTGTGCGAGGTGCGGCATAAAGATAGCATTTCATGGGTTTTCCAGGCGAAAATTCCGTCCGGTCCGGTCCGTCTGGCAATGCATCGATGAGGCTATTCTCAAAGGGGTAGTATGTAATGCGGTTCGACAATGTAAATTGGATCGACGCCGGGAAAAAACCAGGGTTTCGTTGCATTCTTGTGGGCTCGGAATCCTTGCTGATCGAATGCGGGGAGTTCATCGAGAAAAATGGTCACGAGATCGTCGCCATCGTCACCGACAGCGCCGAAACAAGGCGATGGGCGCAGGCTCGCCCGGTGCAGCTGTTCGCCGATGCCAAAGCGTTGCTGGCGGCCGAAATCATGCCGTCCTGCGATTATCTTTTCAGCATTACCAACCTCATGATCCTGCCGGACGCGGTGCTGGCCTTGCCGTCGCGTGCCGCGATCAATTTCCATGATGCGCCGCTGCCCGATTATGCCGGCCTCAACACGACATCCTGGGCGTTGATCGATGGCGTTTCCGGCCATGGCGTCACTTGGCATTTGATGACGCCCGCGGTCGATGAGGGCGGCGTGCTGGTCCAGCGGCGTTTTGCCCTTCAGGCGGACGAGACGGCGTTGACGCTCAACCGCAAATGCTTTGCCGCCGGGGTCGAAAGCTTCGAAGCGTTGCTCGACAGTCTGCAGGGGGAAGGGACCGTGGCTGCGTCACCGCCCGGACCGCCGCGCCGGTTCTTCCGCCGTGAAGATCGCCCCGAGGCGGCAGGCGCCATCCGTTGGGACCAGCGCGCCGAACGCGTCGACCGGCTGGTTCGCGCCCTTGATTTCGGTGACCATGCCAATCCGCTGGGGTCGGCGCGCGCCTGTTTCGAAGGGCATCCGATGATCGTCAAGGCGGTGTCGCTTCGCGACAGCGCCGCCGGCCTGCCGCCGGGAACCATCGTCCGAATCGCGGCGGATGCGATCGTGGTGGCGACCGCGACCGCCGACGTCGCCATCGACCGCATCGCGACAGTCGCGGGGCGGACGCTCGAGATGGCTGAGGCGGCGGCGCATTTCGGACTGTACGAAGGCGGTTGCTTCGATTTGATTTCGACCGAACGGGCGGCCCAGCTTTCGACGATCGCCGCTGCGACCGCGGTCCATGAAGGCTTTTGGCGCCGCCGCCTGGGCGCGCTTGCGCCGCTGGATCTGCCGAATGTCGACCGGCGCGCCGGGGCAGCGGCGGCCCGGTTCGATCATCTCGATCAGGACCTGCCGGTGGCGCAGGATGCGGCGCGTGCCGACACGGTGCTTGCCGGGATCGTCACCTTTCTGGCGCGCATCGCCGACAATGGCCGTTTCGACCTTGGCTTTTCCAGCCCGGTCATGCGCGCCACGTTCGACGGCGTCGGGGACTGGCTTGTCCAGCAATTGCCGCTGCGCAGCGATTTCGCCTTCGATGGCCCATTCGAAGCCTTGCGCGAAAGCGTGCTTGCCGATGTGCGCCTCTTGCACCGGCGCATTGGTTTTGCCGGCGACCTGTTGGCGCGGAGCCCCGAACTTCGTGCCCATGCGACGGACCGCGGGCTCGTGCTGCCGGTCGCGGTGGTGATCGTCGATCGCCTCGATGAAGCGCAGGCCTTGCCCGGCAGCGAATTGACCATTGCCTTGTCGAGCGATGGCGCCGCGTGTCGGTGGCTTTACGATGCCACACGATTCGACGCGGCCAGCGTCGGCGGCATGCAGCGGCAATTCGCAACCATGCTCGCCGCGATCGACCGGGACCCGCAATGCCTGCTGGCGGACCTGCCCCTGCATGACCCGGCCCAGCTTGCCGAACTGCTCGATGCGCGCAATGCGACGACCGGCGCGTGGCGGCGGGATGCCTGCGTCCACCACCTTGTCGCCGAACAGGCACGGCGGACGCCGGACCAGGTGGCGGTGACGTGCGACGGGCGGTCGTTGACCTATGCCGAACTCGAACGCGCCGCCAATGGTTGGGCCCGCCACCTCAGTGCGATGGGTGTCAGGCCCGATGACCTGGTTGGGCTGTTCGTCGAGCGGTCGGTCGAACTGGTGGTCGGCGTCCTTGCCATTCACAAGGCCGGGGGTGCCTATGTGCCGCTCGATCCGGCCTATCCGGCCGATCGGATCAGCCACATGATCGCGGATTCGCAGGCCAGCATTTTGCTGACCCAAAGCCATCTGGCGAGCCGGCTTCCGGCGGATGCCGCCATCGTTTGCCTCGACGTCGCAATGCCCGAAATGCCCGAAACGCCCTTTGATGGCGGCGCCCGGCCCGAAAACCTCGCCTATGTCATCTACACGTCCGGATCGACGGGCAAGCCCAAGGGGGTGATGGTCGAACACCGCAACGTCGTGAACTTCTTTGCCGGCATGGATGACAAGATCGCGGCGCCGGGCGTCTGGCTGGCAGTGACCAGCCTGAGCTTCGACATTTCGGTGCTGGAACTGTGCTGGACCCTGACGCGCGGCTTCACCGTGG
>JANNJH010000402.1:0-1138 GCA_031405775.1 Sphingomonadales bacterium
TGCCGCCCGCCGAGGTGCTGAGCAGCGCACCGGCGATTCGCCTGCACCGGCGGCTGTTGCCGGCAGCGGTGTGCACCTGGATGGTGACGGTCGCAGGTCCGGTCATCAAGCCGTCGATGGTCGTCGATCCGGTGAGTGGCCGTACAACCGCCAACCCGATCCGGCGCTCGGGCCAGACGCATTTCATCGGCGACCGCGAGGATCTGGTCATCCGCTGGATCAACCGGCGCATCGCCGCGGTGAGCGGCACCGACATCGCGCACGGCGAGCCGGTCAACGTGCTGCGCTACCATCCCGGCGATGAATATCGGCCGCACCTCGACGCGCTGCCCGCGGCGTCAAACCAGCGCGCGATGACGGTGCTGGCCTGGCTCAGGGACGGCTTCGACGGCGGCGCGACGCGCTTTACCGAGCTCGACCTCGAGATCACTGGCAAGCGCGGCGATGCGCTGGTGTTCAGCAACGTCGACGCCGAAGGCCGCCCCGACGCGTTGACCCGCCATGCTGGGTTGCCGGTGACCAAGGGCGTCAAATGGCTGTGCTCGCGCTGGATACGTGCGGCACCGTTCGACGCCTGGAGCGAAAACTGACCGGCACCGGCGTCGCGACACGAGCAGCAACGCGTCAACCGTTTAACGACGCCAAGTTCGTGCTGGCTTCCCTCGCGCGGCTATGACAGTTGGTGCGCGCGACAAATGCCCATTATCAGGAGAAGCGCAGATGAACTTTGAATACAGCGATAACGGCAAGGCCTGGCTCGAACGCGTCCGCGCCTTCATGGAAGCACATATTTACCCCAATGAGGCACGCTACGAGGCCGAAGCCGCCGAAGGCGACCGCTGGAAAGTGCTGCCGGTCATCGAGGCGTTGAAGCCGCTCGCCAAGTCGGCCGGGCTGTGGAACATGGCGCTCAACAGCAACGAACACGATACCGGCGAATGGCAGGGCCCCGGCCTGACCAACCTCGAATACGCGCCGCTCGCCGAAGAAATGGGTCGCGTCGGCTGGGCATCGGAAATCTTCAACTGCTCGGCGCCCGATACCGGCAACATGGAAGTGCTGCGCACCTATGGCACCGACGAGCAGAAGGCCAAGTGGCTCAAGCCGTTGATGGCGGGCGAAATCCGCTCGGCATTCC
>JANNJH010000403.1:0-2445 GCA_031405775.1 Sphingomonadales bacterium
GCGTAAAGCGCAGCGATGCGATCGAGCAGGTCGCTGGTCAGCGCGGTCGGCTTGGCCTGGTGGATATCGAAGATCTTGCGTCGGAAGTGCGCCCAGCAGGCGACCTCGGTGATGCGGCCGCTGGCGTAGAGCTGGTTGTAACCGGCATAGGCATCGGCCTGCAGGAACCCGGTGTAGTTGGCGAGGTGCTTCTGGGGATGGGCGCCGGTGCGATCGGTCGTGAACTCGTACCAGACCAGCGGCGGTGTAGCGGCGCCCGAGGCTCGGTCGTCGACGGCATAGACCCAGAGCCTGCCGGTGGCGGTGCGCCCCCGACCGGGATCGAGCACCGGCACCGGGGTATCGTCGGTGTGGAGCTTGGTCGCCTTCAGCCCTTGTTCGCGGATGCGGGCAACGATCGGATCGAGCAGCGCCGCGGTCTGGCCCGTCCACCCCGCGAGGGTCGAGCGGTCGATATCGATGCCCCCAAGACCTTTGGGCGCGGCCATCATCTCGGCCTGGCGATAAAGCGGCAGGTGATGATCAAACTTGGCGACGACGATATGCGCCAGGGTCTCGAATGTTGCCCAAGGGACTCTGGGCCGCAGGCGATGGCCTTCACTGGCGCCGGCGCCTGGACGACGGTCTCGCAGGCGCGGCAGCTGTACTTGGGGCGGATATGGCGAACGACCCGCCAGCTGACCGGCACGACGTCGAGCATCTCGTCGGCATCGGCGCTGAGCGGGCGCAAGGCGCCGCCGCAGGCTGGACAAGCACAGGCGCCGGATATGGGTTCGTGGACGATCTCGAGGCGTGGCAGGTGCGCAGGCAGTGATCGGACCGGCGGCGTGCGATCGGTGGCGGCCTTGCCGCCGCGCTGCCCATCGCCAATGATTGCGGATGCTGCGGTCTCGAGCTCCTCGAGTGCCAGCTCGAGCTGGGCGATCTCTCGGGTCAGCTTCTCGGACGACTTGCCGAACGACATCCGCTTCAGCCGGGCGATCTGGACGCGCTAGCATGTCGATGAGCAGGTCGCGCGCCGCAATATCGGCGCGGGCGCCCGCAAGGGCGGTGTCGCGCTCGGCCAAAAGTGCTTCCAGTGCAGCGATCCGCTGGTCCCGATCGGGAGTGGAAATGGCAAGGTCAATACCGCGATGCGCTTTCGAACGTGCCAAGCTTACGATCGGCAAGGTCGCGGATGCGGGGGACGAAGCGGTGTCCAAGAAGATGCGTAAGAGCAAAGACATGGTCGGAGCTGCCGCCGGTGTCGGTGTAGTGGGTGGCGATTTCGAGGCTGGAGCCATGGTTCACCAGGCCATCGATGACATAGGGGGCCTCGCCCGCCGTCGCCGAGACGCGCTGGGGTCGGCCGGGCTGGCCTGACAGATTCAGGCCAGCGCCACCGAACTGACGATCCGCGCTTGAGTATATTCCTTCAGCCCGTCCAGACCGAGCTCACCGCCAAGGCCCGATTGCTTGGCGCCGCGAAACGGGATTGTCGCATCGATCGCCAGATGCTGCTTGACCCACACCGTCCCGGCATCGATCCGTCTCGCGACGTCATTGGCCCGGTCAAGATTCTTACCCCATACGGTACCGGCAAGGCCGTAATCAGAATCGTTGACCCGGGCGATCACGTCGTCGATATCGTCATAGGACAGCACCGGCAGGATCGGCCCGAACTGTTCTTCCCGGACAATCCGCGCATCATCCGAAACATCGCGAACGATCGTCGGCGCGATAAAATAGCCGGGACGGTCGAGCGCATAGCCGCCGGCGATGATAGTACCGTTTTCGGCTGCATCGGCAAGAAAACCCTGCAGCTTGGCAAATTGCATGGCGTTCTGGACCGGGCCGATCTGCGTGCCCTGGTGCAGGCCATTGTCGACGACGGCGGCATTGGCGAGGACGGCGAGTTCATCGCAGACATCGTCGTACATGGTCGTCGGCACATAGGCGCGCTTGATAGCCACACAAATTTGCCCGGCGTTCAACATCGCGCCGTCGAAAAGGTAACGCGCAGCGCTTGCCGGATCTACATCGTCAAGCACGATCGCGCCATCGTTGCCGCCAAGCTCGAGCGTGACGCGCTTCACCGTGCCGGCGGCACTCGCCATGACCTTCTTGCCGGTGGCGGTCGATCCGGTGAACGCGACCTTGGCGATCCCCGGATGGCTCGTCAGCAGGTCGCCAAGATCATTGGCATCGACGATGATATTGACGACCCCCGCAGGCAGCAGCGCCGCGCACGCTCGCCAAAAAGCAGCGTCGTCAGCGGCGTGGTCGGGGCCGGCTTGATCACCAGTGTGTTGCCCGCGAGCAGCGCCGGCGCCAGCTTGTTCATCAGCAGCAGCAACGGAAAATTCCACGGCGTGATCGCCGCAACGGCGCCGAGCGGTACGCGATATTCGACAACACGGCCGTTGTCGTCCTCGCGTAACGTCTCCGGCGGCAAGCGCATTTCTG
>JANNJH010000404.1:0-15284 GCA_031405775.1 Sphingomonadales bacterium
ATTTCGCCGATATGGGCGCGGCGATGGGGCGGGCGTGAGCAGCGCCAAATAGCGCCTCCGCCGCGCCGAAACTATTCGGCGAGGCGGAGCGCGTGGTCGGCGATGCGGCTGGCGATCTGGGCGGCGCGGCTGGCAAGATCGGCCATCGGCACCCCGGCCGGGAGCGCGGAGGCAAGCTCGGCAAGTTTTACCGCCACGACAGATCGGATCAGTGTCGCCGGGTCGGTCGTCGGCGGCACCCCCTGCCAGCGCAACATCATCCAGCCCTCGCCAAGGCCGACCGTGTCGATCCAGTTGCAGACGCCCGGATCGCGCGCTGCCAGCACATAGGTATAGCTGCCGTCGGGATTGGCGCGCGCCTGCGCCTTGTTGAGGCTGGCGAGGCGGTGCACCGGGTCCGGCGAGATCGTCCACGGATCGCTGACCTGGAAGCCGGTATAGTTGGCGCCGCCGTCGCTGGTGGTGACGACCACCGCGTCATCGCCGGTCACGCGGAACCGCCCGCCGGCAAGGAAGCCCCAGCCTCCGGGGCGACCGTTGGGGCCGACCAGCCGGTTCGGCTCGGGAAACCCGAGGAAATCATCCTTGAAACTGCACCAGAATCCGACCCAGCCGGGCATCGACTCGACGATGTCGGCGACGATCTCGGCTTCACTGCGTAACGGTGGAGCCGGCGGTCCGGCGACCCGCTCGACACGCAGCGCGGTTGGCACCTGCCGCCAGTCCGCCATGCTGTCGCGCGAGAACACCCACAGGTCGCCGGCCTCGGACTGGAGATGATTGGAGCGACCATCGGCGGGGTTCGCATCGATGGTGATGGTGAAATTGCCCGCGTCATCGGCAATGATCTGTTGCGATGTCAGCGCCGAAAGCGTCCGCCCCAGCCCGGCATAGCCTTCGAAATCAGCGACGATCTCGATGGTCAACTGAGTCGCCGGGGCGCCGAAGCGGCCATGGATACGGTATGCCGAAGCGCCGTCGATGGGGATTTCGCGGTTGCTGTTGTCGGGATTGTCGATCGCCACGGCGCCGCCGAGATAGGTGTGCCCGAACCAGTGGCGCGGGGCGTTATAGATGTTCCACACGACCCTTGGCCGCGCCCGGTCGGCATTGGCGACGCGCATGACCAGCGCCAGCACCCATTGATCGAGCGCGCGGTCGAGCCCGACGCGTCCATCGAGCGTCCGAGCAACAGGATCGGCGAGCAACAGCGCCCGCGCCGCCTCCCGCGCGGCGCGCACCGGCGCCAGTTCGATCAGGCGCAGCGCCAGTTTTTCGGTGTCGCGCTGGTCGGCGGTGGCAAGTGGGCTGGTCATGGTCAGGGCTTCCCGAGCAAATGGCCGAAGCGGTCATAATATTCCGCCAGCCGTTCATGGACTTCGGCCGGATCGATGCCGAATTGCTCGGGGCTGTGGCGATGCTTGCCGAGCCGCGACGCCGATGGATTATCGGCAAGGAAAGTGTCGATGCGCTGCTTCATCGTGGCCGAAAACGGCAGATCGAAGCGGTCATAGATGCGTTTTACCGCCGCCACCGGGTCGAGGACGACATCGCGGTGGGCGATGTCGATGATCCGCGCCTCGATCGCCGGGTTTTCGCGCCGCACCCGAGTCGCCCGCGCCATCGCCGCCGACCACATTTCGACGACGCTGCGGCCCACCGCATGCAGGTCCTTGCCCTGCCCCGCCGCCGCCTGCAACGCCGCGATCATGCTCGCCAGCGACGAAAAGGTCGAAACCGGATCACGATGCGTCCACACCAGCCCGGCATCGGGATAGGCTTCGACCAGCCCTTCAAGGTCGAACAGATGGTGCGGCGACTTGATGACCCAGCGGCCGCGCGGCCCCTTCCACTGGAATTGCTGTAACAGTCGCTTGTGGGTCCGGTACAATCCATCGGGGATCTCGTCGATCACCCATTGCGCGAATTTGGGAACGCCATATTCCGCCGGGAAATTGCTGCCGGCGAAATGGAACGTCATGCCGTGATTGCACTCGCCGGGAAGCGTGCAATCGAGTCGCTGAATCTCCGCCAGCTGCGGCGCATGGGCGAGATAATTATCATACATCGCCTGCACGACAGCGATGCGCGGATCGGTTTCGAAGGTCGCGATCTCGGTCGCCGGCCAGGGCATATACAGCTCGAATTCGCGCGGCGCGCGCGCCGCCGGATCGAGCGTCAGCAGGTCATAGGTGATCGTCGTTCCGGTGCGCGGCAGGCCGATGATCACCAATGGCTTGTCGATGCGCTGCGCCTCGATTTCGGGGTGCCGCCGGGCATCATCCGCCAGCCGCAGCCGGGTTTCAAGGATGTACTGCGCCCTGGTTCGCACCTGTTCACGGAATTGCGGTTCGGGGTGCATCGCCTCGACGGCATCGATGAACACATCAAGGCCGATGCGGAAGCTCGCGTCGCTCCCCCAGTCGTGCAGCCCCGTCGCCGTTTCAGCAGCAGCCAGCAGCGTGGCTGTATCGAGGCGGGTGTCGCCATCGCGCCCGGACATCGCATTCTCCCAATGATCGCGCATCATTTGCGTTTGCGCCGAACAAGCTGCCTGTCTTTAGGAAGGTGGACGACGACGCGCATCACCCGATGCGTCTGGCAACGAGACCCGAGCAGGAACACACAGACATGGCACAATTGACAATCGTGACGCGCGAAGGCGCCGAACAGACAATCACCGCCGCGACCGGCATGTCGTTGATGGAAGCCATCCGCGATGCCGGCGTCGACGAATTGCTGGCACTGTGCGGCGGTTGCTGCTCGTGCGCCACGTGCCATATCCATGTCGAACCCGGCTTCGAAGGCGCGCTGCCGGCGATGAGCGACGACGAGAACGACCTGCTCGACAGTTCGGGACACCGTACCGAGACTTCGCGGCTGTCGTGCCAGATCAAGCTCGACGATTCGCTCGATGGCCTGCGCGTCACCATCGCCGCCGAGGACTGAATTCAGTCGAGCGATCCATAGGCCTCGAGCCGGAATGGCTGGAACGCGGCACCGGTGCGCGCCTTGATCACCCATTCGGGGTCCATGATCAGGCCGCGCCCGACGCCAACCAGGTCGAATTCGCCGCGATCGAAGCGTTCGGTGACGGCGGCGAGGTTGTCGATCATCCGCGTTTCCATCGAAAACGACGTTTGCAGGTCGCGGCTGAGCCCGACGCCGCCGACGGCCATCACCGGCTTGCCGGTCAATCGGCGCGCCCAGCCGGCAAGGCCGAGATCGGACCCGGCAAACGCCGGCTGCAGCAGGTTTCGCGTGCTGGCGTCGAACAGGTCGACACCTGCATCCGCAAGCGGGCCGAGCAGCGCCGCGAGCGCGTCCGGAGTCGCCGCGCCCTGCGCCTCGTAATCCTGCAACTTCCATTGCGAAAAGCGAAAGATGATCGACAGTTGCGGTCCGATGGCAGCGCGGATCGCCTTGACGACTTCAACCCCGAAGCGCGCGCGCCGCGCCGCATCGCCGCCCCAATTGTCGTCGCGCCGGTTGGTCTCGCTCCAGAAGAAGCTGTCGATCAGATAGCCATGAGCGCCGTGGATGGCGACGCCGTCGAACCCGGCGGTTTTGGCGTTGGCGGCGCTGCGGGCATAGCCGGCGATGACATCGGCGATGTCGTTTTCGGTCATCGGCGCGGTCGGCGGCGACATTTCGGCGATATAGTCGGGCGGCAGCATGGCCGCGGCTGTCGGCCCCCACAGCCCCGATGGCCGCAGCGATGGCGCATCGGGAAAAGGCCCGGTGCCGGCGCGGCGGATGACCCCCATATGCCAGAGTTGCGGGATGATCGTCCCGCCGGCGGCATGGACCGCATCGACCACCCGCCGCCATCCGCCGACCGCATCACCGTGAAGTTGCGGGACGTCGCGTTCCCCCATGCTGCCCGCGCCAAGCGCCGACGGATGGTCGATGCCGATGCCTTCGGTGACGATCAGCCCGACTTCGGCGGCGGCGCGGCGGCGATAATAGGCGGCGACATCGTCACCCGGAACGCCGCCGGGCGAAGCGTTGCGGGTCATCGGCGACATGACGAAACGATTGCGAAGGTGCAGCCCGCGCAGGTCGAACGGCGTCAACAGGGCTTCGATCGGTGACATTGGACGTCCCCACGCTTGGATATGCCGCTGTTGATCGGAGCCGCGAAAAATTTCGCCACCTATCCCAGTAGAGGCGCGCACCAATCCCCACCGCCTATCGAGGCAAACAGGCCCAAAAAAAAATCGGATAGCAATTCATGTCGATCCTCGCAGGCAAAGTCGCCGTCATCACCGGCGCATCCGCTGGAATCGGAACCGCCATCGCGCGCGATCTTGCCGCGGCGGGCGCCAGGCTGGTGCTCACCGCGCGTCGGCAGGACCGGCTCGAAGCGCTGGCGGCCGAGCTTGGCGGCGATGTCGCCATCCTCGCCGCCGATATCGCCATGGCCGACACGCCCGATCGACTGCTGGCGCTGGCGCGCGAGCGGTTCGGCGCCGCCGACATCCTCGTCAACAACGCCGGCATCCTGCGGGTCGGCAGCCTCGAAGCCTTCGATCTCGATTCGCTGGCGCCGATGATGGCCACCAATTTCGAAGCGGTGGTGCGATCATGCTACGTCTTTGCCCGCGCCATGAAGCCGGCCGGATCGGGCGCCATCGTCAATATCTCGAGCATCGGCGCGCATCTGACGGCGCCGGGCTCGGGAGTTTATGGCGGGCTCAAGCGCGCGCTGGAGGCATTCAGTGAATCGCTGCGCATCGAACTGACCGGATCGGGCGTGCGCGTCGGCCTTGTGGTCCCCGGCACCACCGCCACCGAGATTTTTGCCGACATGAAAGCGCAAGGCGAGAAAGGCTGGGACGAATATGTCACTCCGCTCCAGCCCGACGACATCGCCCGCGCCGTGCGCTTCATCCTTGAACAACCGCCGCGCGCCGCCGTGCCGCGGGTTCATGTCTATTCGAGCGGCGACGCCTTTTGATCGCGAGGAAAACACCATGAACGATGTTTCGGGAATTGCCGATCGGACCCAGATCGCCGAGCTGTTCGCGCGCTACTGCCACAGTGTCGATCACGGCGATGCCGATGGCTGGGCGGCGCTGTTCACATCGGATGGCTCGTTCGAGGTCGTCGGCGCGATGCGCTTCGTCGGCCATGACCAGCTCCGTGCCATGCCGGGCATCGTCACCGAGCACGGCGGCGGCAAATGGCGTCACCAGATCACCAACATCATCACCGAAATGGCGCCAGATGCCGATATCGCGCAGGTCCGCGCCTATGGCCTGGTCACCGACTGGCGCGACGGCGGCAAGCTCGTCACCTTCGCCGACTATGAGGTCGCATTGCGCCGCATCGACGGACAGTGGCGGATCGCAGCGTTGACAGCAACGGCGTCCTGAGCGCTCAGGCCAGCGCGCCTCGCAAGCGATCGAGCGATTCATCGAGACTTTTCTCGGCGTCGGCCCGGTCGGGCACGGCGCCGTGGCTCTCGCTGAAATGCAGCTTGATCGTCACCCGCGCGCCGCCGTCATCGCCGTCGCTGACGGCGAGTTCGCCGCGGTAGGCGCTCTCGCCCGAGCCCCAGCGCATCAAGCGTCGCTCGGCATCGACATAGATATGTCCCTCGTCGGCATATGTCGCGCCATGGGCTTTGCCTTCGACGTGGACATGGCCCGGACTGGTCATCTCCGCGCTCCTGGTCGTGGGCACGTAACGCGGCATGTTGGCAACATCGGCGACGAACGCAAAGGTTCGTGCCGGAGACGCGGGGATTTCGATTTCGCGGCTGAAGTCGGACATGGCGATCTTCCTTGTTGCTCGGGCATTATACGCCCGAGCCGCCGGAAAGGCTGCATCGATCCTCAGCCGCGCGCCGCGAGCGCCCGCTTGAGTTCCACCGTCAACGGCCCCATGTCCTTGGGCGCGCTGCCATGGAGCAGGATTTCGTCGGCGCCGGCATCGAGGAACTTCATCAACTGGTCGGCGCAACGCGCGGCGCTGCCGACAGCCGCGCCTTCATCGAGCCATTCCTGCGGCAGGATGCGGCTGACTTCGACGAGTTGCTGGCGCGTGTAGGCCTGGTCGGCCGGCTTGCCGCCAAGCGCGGCGATCTGCGGATGGGCGCGCAGCTTTTCAAGGACTCCGGCGTCCCAGCCGTTGATCTCGACGAGCATTTCGCCAAAGCCCGGCAGCTCGAAATAGGTCACGGCGCGACCGCCGACGACGGCCTCCTCCTCGTCCTTGGGCAAATCCGGCGCGACGATGATATTGTGGTAGATGCGCACCGACATCGGGTCGCGGCCGGCCTTTTCGGCGGCTTCGCGGACAATCCGCGCCGAATTGGCGACACCCTGCGGCGACACGAACGGATGCAGCAGCACGCCATCGCAATGCTCGCCGGCGAACGCCAGCGCCTTTGGCCCGATCGCGGTAAAGATGATCGGCGGCGTCGGGCCTTCATAGCGATCGGTCAGCTTTAAGTTGGGATATTTGCCGAGAATGCCTTCATAACTGACCGTTTCGCCCGCCCACAAACGGCGAATGATCGAAATATAATCTGCCAGCCGCACGAAGGTGATCGCCGGCGAGCCGAGCATCGCCAGATACGATGGGACGGCGCGCGCGAACATCAACCGATAGCGGTCGCCCGACAACGCCTGCATGATATTGCCGACGCTGGCGGTGACGATCGGGTGGCGCATCGTCGCATACATCGTGCCGGTGATACGCACCTTCGATGTCGCCTGGCCGACCGCGCCCGAAAGCACCGCCGGCTCCTTCGACGCATAGCGTTCGGAGATCCAGACGCAGCCGAGGCCGATGCGCTCGGCTTCCCTGGCTTCGTCGATGCCGCGCCGCGGGTCATCGACTCGCCCGGGCAGGATATAGGTGCCGAACTTGTCGAAAAGCGCGTCCGCGCCGGGTTCGTTGCTGCCGCTCATCGCCACTATCCTTGCCTGTTGCACCCCGTCTCGCGCCCTATCCGAAGCGGCTGACCTGCCGCACGACAGGGGCCAAGCCGCGCTGGGCTGCGGATCATCGCGTCCAATCACCGCCAAGACCCGTCAACGGGCATATCGTCATTGGGAAGAGGACGCAGATGGATTCGATCGAAGATTTGCTCGCGCGCGAAGCGATCCGGACGATCAAGGCACGCTATTGCCGGTTCATCGATACCAAGGACTGGCCGGGCTATGCCAGCCTGTTCACCGCCGACGCCATTCTCGACGTCAGCCAGGACACCGGGCAACCACCGTTTCACGGCATCGACATGATAATGCAGGTCGTCGAAGCCTCGGTCGATGGTGCCGTCACGACGCATCATGTCCACTCGCCGGAAATCGATTTCACGTCGCCCGATGCCGCCGATGTGATCTGGGCGATGCAGGACCGCCTGATCTGGCGCGCCGACAAGGCGCCGCCGCCCGGACAGGCGCTGACCGGATACGGCCATTATCATGAACACTATGTCCGACAGGACGGCAACTGGAAGATCGCCATGCTGAAACTTACCCGCCTCAACCTCGAATGGCAGGCCATCGCCCCAGGAGCCGCCGCATGAGCGCCGCCACCACATCGACGATCCCGGCGCATGTCCCGCCGCACCTCGTCAAATCCTACCCATTGATCCTGGGCGCGACGACGCGCGAGAACCCGTTTCATAGGATCATCCCCGAACTCGCCGCCGGTCCCGACGTGTTGTACGCGACCAACGTCTATCCGGGCGGCTCCCCGGCCTGGGTGTTCCGCCGCGCCGAAGTGCTGCGCGCGCTTTATAAGGACACGGTGCATTTTTCGAGCAAGGGTTTCTCGCCCTTCTCGATGCTGGTCGGCGACAGCTGGAGCCAGGTGCCGGTCGAATATGACCCGCCCGAGCACACGAAATTCCGCAACATGATCAACCCGCTGCTCGCCCCGCAAAAGATGGCGGCGCTGGAGGGCAATGTCCGCCGCTATGCGCGGCAGTATATCGATCGCTTCAAGGATCGCGGCCATTGCGACTTCATGAGCGAATTCGCCTTTGAATTTCCGATCGCGGTATTCCTCGACCTGATGGGCCTGCCGCAATCCGACGTGAAGCAGTTGCTGGCATGGGAGATGAAGCTCCTCCACGAGCCCGACATGGCCGAGGTGGCGAACGCCGTGCGCGGCGTCAAAGCCTATCTTCTCGAAAAGATGGAGGACCGCCGGCAGAAACCGACCGACGATTTCATCAGCTTTGCGGTTCATGCGACTGTCGAGGGGCGCCCACTAAGCGACGACGAACTGATCGGCCTGACCTTCGGGCTTTACATCGGCGGGCTCGACACGGTGTCGACCAACATGGGGCTGCATTTCCGCCACCTTGCCGAACATCCCGAACATCAGGCCGAATTGCGCGCCCACCCCGAGAAAATCCCGCTGGCGACCGAGGAATTGCTGCGCGCCTATGCGGCGGTGACGACGTTTCGCACCTGCATCGCCGAGACCGAGGTCGCGGGCATCAAGATCATGCCCGGCGACAAGGTTGCGATGGCGACCACCCTCGCCTGCCGCGACGAGAGCAAATATGATTCGCCCAGCGAAGTCCGCCTCGATCGCGGCCCGCAGCATGAAACCTTCGGCTTTGGCCCGCACCGCTGCGTCGGCATGCACCTCGCCCGGCGTGAACTTCACATCGGCATGGAAGAATTCTTCAAGGCGATTCCGCAATTCCGGATCGCCGAGGGTGCCGAGATCGTCACCGAGCTCGGCATGATGATCCAGCCGCGGACGCTGCCGCTGGTGTGGGATGTCTAGAGCGCTTTTCGACCCGGAAGAGTCGGGTCGGCGCTCTATCTTGTTTGTTTGTCGCGTTTTCTTAACCATGGAAAACGCTCTAGGCGGGCACCACATTCAGCGCGGCCTGCGGGCAGGCCTCGGCGCCTTCACGCGCCTTGTCTTCCAATCCTTCGGGGACAAGCGCATCATCGACGTAGACGATGCCGTTGGCGTCGAGCTTGAAAACCTCGGGGCAGATTTCGGCGCACAGGCCATAGCCACAGCAGGCAGGCTTATCGATGACGACACGCAGACGGGACGACGAAACTTCGGACATTCGAATCTCCTATGCGCCGCTTTTACAGCTTGAACAGAATCTGATCAATATGTATCATTCTTGAAATATCGAGTCGGGAGAGAGTTATGTTGCATACACCAGGACTGGTGCTGAACGACGGCACGACGATCGACGAACTCATCAATGTCGGAATGCACGAAGTTTCGATGCGGGTGATGAACGACCCCGAAATCCATCGCCTCGAAATGGAGCGGATTTTCGCCAAGACCTGGCTGCTGCTCGGGCATGACACCGAAATTCCCAAGGCCGGCGATTTCGTGCAGCGCGAGATGGGCGAGGACAATGTCATCGTTGCCCGTGATCGCAGCGGCGAAATCCATGTTTCACTCAATGTTTGCCCGCATCGCGGCATGAAGGTCTGCACGGCGGAAGCCGGCAACGCCCTGGCGCACAAGTGCATTTATCACGGCTGGGCCTTCCGCCCCAACGGCGATTTCATCGGCGCGCCGGTCGAGAAGGAGCAGATGCATGGCAACCAGCTGCCGAAATCGGAGCTCGGGCTGAAGCAGGCCCGCGTCCACATCTATGGCGGCATGATCTTTGCCACCTGGAACATCGAAGGCCCGTCATTCGACGAGTTTCTCGGCGATTCGAAATTCTATTTCGACCAGCTTTTCTGCCGCACCGATTCCGGGCTCGAACTGCTCGGGCCGCCGCAGCGCTTCATGATCCCGGCCAATTGGAAAATCGCTTCCGAACAATCGGCTTCCGATGGCTTCCACACGCTGACGCTGCATCGCTCCTTGATGGAGGGCGGCATCATGGGCGGCACGGCGGAATCGATCTATGACAATGCGCCGGGCATGTACGGCGTCGATGTCAGCAGCGCCGAGGGGCATTCGCTGCGCTGCCTCGAAGCCGCGCAGACCTTCAAGATGTTCTCGAACGTCAGCTTCGAAGGCAAGACCGTCGAGGAACGGCTGCACATGCTGCCGCCGCCGGGAATCACCCCCGAGCTTATCCCGCAATTGTTCAAGAATCTTTCGGCCGACCAGGTCGAGATGCTGGCGACGATCCCGCCGCAGGTCGGTGGCATGTTCCCCAACGTGCTGGTGCTTTTCATCTTCGCGCCGCGCACCGATGGCGGTTCGTCCGGCGCGCTGGCGCTCCACACCTACATGCCAAAAGGCCCCGACAAGTTCGAGTTCGTCAATTACATCTTCGCCGAAAAGGACGCCCCCGAGCAGGTCAAACGCGACATGCTGCAAAATGCCATCCTCCAGTCGGGAACCTCGGGAATCATCGAACAGGATGATGCCGACACCTGGCCGCAGATCTTCCGCAACACGCACGGCGCGATCAGCCGGACGCGGACGCTGAAATATCAGGCGCTGTCGGGCGACATCAAGCCCGAGGGCTGGAAGGGTCCGGGCATGACCTATCCCGGCTTCACCAAGGACGACACCCAGTGGAATTGGTGGCTCAACTATCACCGGTTGATGTCGAACCCGCGCTAGGCCGCGATGCTTCGACAAGGCCCGATAATTCAACAAGGCCCGATAATTCAACAAGGCCAGATTCTTCAACAAGGAACGCCGAAATGATTGATCGTTCGACAGCGGCCGTCGACAAGAGCGCCGTGCTGCGCGGGCTGGTTTCCAAGACCCGCGTGCCGCTTGGGTCCGAGGTCTACAACCGCATCCTCGAAACGCTTTACGACGAAGCTTCGGCGCTCGACGAACGCCGCTTCGACGACTGGGTGGCGATGCTTGCCACCGACCTTGTCTATACGGCGCCGATCCGCCTGACCCGGACCGGCCCCAACCGCGATCGTGACATCATGCGGACGATGATGCACTTCGACGACACCTATGACACCATCCTGATGCGCACCGGCCGGCTGAGCAAGAGCGCCTGGGCCGAGGATCCGCCGTCGCGCACCCGCCGCTTCATCACCAATGTCCGCGTTGGTGAAACCGAAAACGCCGACGAATATGAAGTCGTCAGCTATTTCCAGATGGCGCGCAGCCGTGGCGGCGATCCGGTCAACGAAGGCACGACGGCCGAACGCCGCGATATCTGGCGCCATGTCGCCGGTGCCTACAAGCTGGCGCGGCGCGAGATCATCTTCGACCAGGCGACATTGTCGATGTCCAACCTCGCTGTGTTCATCTGAAGCGATGGCGGCCGCGGCGCCCTTGCATGTCGTCGTCGTCGGCAGCGGCCTTGCCGGCTATGGCGTGCTGCGCGAACTGCGCAAGCTCGCGCCCGACGCCGAACTGACGCTGATCACCACCGATGACGGGCATTTCTACTCCAAGCCGGCGCTTTCGACGGCGCTGGCCAAGGGCAAGGTCGCCGACACGCTGGTGACCATGCCGGCAGCGAAAATGGCCGGCCAACTGCGCCTCGACATGCGTATCGGCCGCGGCGTCGAAGCCATCGATCTTGCCGGCCGCGTCCTGCTCACCACCGGTGGCCCGCTGGCCTATGACAAGGTCGTGCTGGCGCTGGGCGCCGATCCCGTCCGCCCGGCGCTCTGTGGCGATGCCGCCGGCCGGGCGCTGTCGGTCAACAGCCTCGACGACTACCAGCTTTTCCGCGAAGCGCTGCGGGGCGGTGATCGGGTGCTGGTCATCGGCGGCGGTCTCGTCGGCAGCGAATTCGCCAATGATCTCGCCGCCACCGGCCACAAGCCGATTGTCGTCGACATTCTGGCGCATCCGCTGGCGCAGCTCGTGCCACCGCCGGTCGGCGAGGCCGTTCGCGACGCGCTCGCCGCAGCCGGCGTCGAATGGCATCTCGGGCGCAAGGTCGTGTCGCTCGATCGCCTCGGCGCCATGACCCGTGCAACACTCGACGACGGCAATGTTATCGAAGTTGATTCCGTGCTGTCGGCCGTCGGGCTGCGGCCCCGCATCGCGCTGGCGGCGGACGCCGGGCTGACTGTCGGGCGCGGTATCAAGGTCGATGCGACCGGTCGAACCAGCGATCCGCATGTCTATGCGATCGGTGACTGCGCCGAATATCGGCATGGGCTTTCGGCTTATGTCACGCCGATTATGGCGGCGGCGCGGGCGATCGCGGCCAACATCGCCGGCACGCCGACAAAAATCCGGTTTCCGCCGCTGTCGGTGCAGGTCAAGACAACGGCCTTCCCGATCGTGCTGCTGCCGGCGCCGAGCGGCGTCGAGGGGCGATGGGTCAAGGCCGAGGATGACAGCGATGGCTTGAAGTATCTTTTCGTCGGCGGCGACGGCGCGACCCTTGGCTATGTTCTGACCGGCGCACGCTGTGCCGAACGCACCGATATGGACCGCGCCATCGGCGCGGCGGATGAAAACAGGGAAGCCGCATGACCGGACTATTGGCAGGCAAGATCGCGATCGTCACCGGCGGTGCCAAGGGTCTTGGCCTGGGCATTTCCCGGCGGCTGGTCCGCGATGGCGCCAAGGTGGTGATAACCGGGCGCGAAGGTGCCGCAACCGAGGCGGCGGCGGCGGCGATCCGCGATGAACTGGGCGGCGACGCCATCGGCTTTGCCGCCGATGTCGGCGTCAAGAGCGACGTCGAGGCGATGATCGCGCGCACCGTCGAGCATTTTGGCGGGCTCGACATCCTCGTCAACAATGCCGCGACGCTGACACCCAATATCCTGCTCGAAGACAAGACCGACGAGATGCTCAAGCGGACGATGGAAATCGCACTTTGGGGCAGCTGGTGGGGCATGCGGGCCGCGATGCCACACATGCGCGCTCGCGGCGGTGGGTCGATCGTCAATTTCTATTCGATCGACGCCCAGACCGGCGCCTGGCTCCACGCCGACTACAACATCGCCAAGACCGCCATTCTTGGCCTGACGCGCAGCGCCGCGGTCGAATGGGGGCGTTTCGGCGTCCGCGTCAACGCCATCTCGCCGACCGGCCTCGGCCAGGTTTTCGCGCGGCTGGTCAAGGAAGTCCCCGGTTTCCTCGAAGCCGCGACCGCGAACAACCCGCTGGTGCGCGCCGGCGATCCCGAAGATGATATCGGCCCCGTCGTGGTCTTTCTCGCCTCCGAAATGTCCAGGTTCATCACCGGCGAACTGATCAACGTCGATGGTGGCCAGAACCTTCCGGGCTATGTCAGCAAGCCGCACAACCTCGCCGAACTCGAAGGCGCCGCGTGAACATGCTGGCGCCGCTCGCGGTGCCAGCCGAAACGCCGCCGCTCGCGGCGCCAGCCGAAACGCCGCGCGCCGATGGCGAACGCTTGCCGAGCAGCGTCGTCAAGATCATCGAAGGTGCGCTGCGCGTCATCGGCAACCGCGGCGCGCGCCGGCTTTCGATGATGGACATCAGCGACGCCAGCGGCGTTTCGCGCGGCACATTATACCGTTATTTTTCAACCAAGGACGAAGTCCTCGCCGCGGTCAGCGAGTTCGTTTCGATGAACTTCGAGACCGGCGTCAAGGAGGCGGCCGATAGCTACGACAATCCGATCGAACGCTTTCGCGCCGTCATGCGCTTTTTTGCCAGCTTCACCGTCGAGCGCACGCCGGCGGGCATCTTCGAGATCGAACCGGCATTTCACCTCGATTTCTTCCGCAGCCATTTCGATCGCCACAAGACGGCGGTCAAATCGGCGCTGCGAAAATCCTTCGACTATCTCGACACGCTTCGCACCGACAGTATCGACCGCGATGCGATCGTCGAAGCGTTGGTGAGGATGCAGCTCAGCACCCTGATCGTGCCCGCGACAAGCGAATGGACGATACTCTGGAACAGCGCGCCCGAAATCCTCGAGCGCTGGATATTGGAACTGGCGGGCAGAACCGCCCAAGGCAAGGAAAAATAGCATGGCAACTGTCGCCAAGATGAACACCGCAAGCACGAGCGGATTTGGCAATGCCGAGGCCTTTATCGCCAAGGCGCGCGAACTCCGCCCGCTGCTCGCCGCCGAAGCCGCCGAAGGCGAACGCCTGCGCGCCCCGACGCCCGCGGTCGACAAGGCGCTCAAGGACAATGGCTTGCTCACCCTGTTGCTGCCGCAGCGTTGGGGCGGCGCCGGCCTGTCGTTCAGCGATTTCGCCCGGGTCGAGATCGAACTCGCCAAGGGCGATCCGTCGGTTTCCTGGGTGTCGCAGATCGTCAACGGCACGACCTGGGTCGCCAGCCTGACGTCGGACGCCACGCAGGAAGCCTTGTTCGGCGATGGTCCCAAGATGGTCTGCGGCGCCTATAATCCCCCCGGCAAGGCGCGGCGGGTCGAAGGCGGCTGGATCGTCAACGGCGCATGGCCATACACCTCGGGGTCGCGCCAATCCTATTGGGCACAGGCAGGCGTCGTTCTCGAAGGCTATGACGGCCCCGTCGTTCCCGGCATCAACATGGTCTATATCCCGTTCCACGAGATCGAGATGAAGGACACCTGGTTCATGACCGGGATGCAGGGCACTGGCTCCGACACCAGCATCGCCAAGGATGCTTTCGTTCCCGACCATTTGATGGTGATGATGGACAAGCCGTTCGGCCATATCGAACCCGGCAAGCGTCACTGCGGCGCGCCATCCGACACGCTGCCGGTTGTTCCGGTGGTCCGTGCGACGGGTCTGGCGCAGCTGGTCGGCGCAGCCGAAGCCATGCTCGAAATCGTCGAGGCCGAAGCGCCCAAAAAGCCGATCGTCACCACGACCTACACCAACCGCACCCAATCGGGCGCCGTGGTTCACGAAATCGGTCGCGTCGCGGCACAGATCGATACTGCCCGGTTGCTGCTGTTTTCGGCCTGTGGCCTGCTCGACGAATGTGGCCTGTCGGGACGCAAGCTGACCGATCGCGAGCGCGCCAAGCACAAGGCGCAATGCGCGCAGATCGTCGAGCTGATCCACGCCTCGATCGAATCGCTGATGTTCATTTCGGGCTCGTCGGCGTTCGCCCTTGGCAACCCGCTCAGCCGCTTCTGGAAGGATACGCATGTTGGTCTGCGCCACGTCACCAACCTGCCGATGCTGAGCTATGAAATCTACGGCCGCGACCGGCTTGGGGTCACCCCCAACATCTCGCCGTCCGGAGCCTACTAGTCTAGGTTGTGTGGACTCTAGGGGTTCCCATTTTGCAGGCGTTGTGATTCAAGGCTGTTTTTTGGGAGGCAGCCTTGGGTGTTCTGGATCGCTTGGTTTTGAGCGACGATGATTGGGTTCGGATATCAGTCGGCAACGCCCCCAAGGCAGATTTTGTGGCGCGGTCGACGCAGACCGCATCGCCCGCGCCGACAATGACAGGATCGG
>JANNJH010000405.1:0-1630 GCA_031405775.1 Sphingomonadales bacterium
CGATCGCCTGATGCGCGCCACCGCCGGCGATGATTACGAACTGCTGTTCACCGCGCCGCCGGGCGCCGATATCGCGGCGTTGCCTGAGCGGACGCCGGTGACGCGGATCGGCACCGTGGTCGCTGGCACAGGGGTCCGCGCGCTCGGATCGAACGGCGCCGACGTGACGCCGCAACGCCTCGGATGGGAGCATCGCGGCCGATAATCGCGACGCTGGCCGCCCGAAATCCGCGAATGCCGCTGCCGTTCCGAGCTTCCAGCAACCCCAAGCTTGCCATCGCGTCCGCGCTTTGGCATGAAGACGGCATATTGACAGCGTCAGCGTCGGTTTCGGCGTACCAGAGGCGCGGATATTTCGGGGGTTGATCGCATTATGGATATCGTTCTGATCGCAATTGCCTGCGGTCTCGCCGCCGTGGTCTATGGCCTGGTGACGGCGCGGCAGGTTCTGGCGGCGCCCGCCGGCAACGCCCGGATGCAGGAAATCGCCAAGGCAATCCAGGAAGGCGCCGACGCCTATCTCAAGCGCCAATATGCGGCGATCGCCATCGTCGGCGTGCTTGTCGCCGCCCTGGTCACGGTCTTCCTCGGTGTTGTTCCGGCCGGGGCGTTCGTCCTCGGCGCGGTGCTTTCGGGCGCAACCGGCTTCATCGGCATGAACATCTCGGTTCGCGCCAATGTCCGCACCGCCGAAGCCGCGCGCGGCTCGCTACAGGGCGGCTTGACCATGGCGTTCCGCTCGGGCGCGGTCACCGGCATGTTGGTGGCGGGGCTCGCGCTGCTGGCGATTTCGGGCTTTTTCTACGCGCTCGTTTCGAGCGGCGTGGAGCCGACCAGCCGCGATATGATTACCGCGCTCGTGGCGCTTGCGCTTGGCGCATCGCTCGTCTCGATCTTCGCGCGTCTGGGTGGTGGCATTTTCACCAAGGCTGCCGACGTTGGCGCCGACATGGTCGGCAAGAACGAACTCGGCTTTGATGAAGACGATGATCGCAACCCCGGCGTGATTGCCGACAACGTTGGCGACAATGTCGGCGATTGCGCCGGCATGGCCGCCGATCTTTTCGAAACCTATGTCGTGACCATCGGCGCCACCATGGTGCTGGTGGCATTGCTGATCAGCGGCAATGATGCGTTGCGGCTGATGACGCTCCCGCTGCTTGCCGGCGGCGTCTGCATCCTGACCTCGATCATTGGCACTTATTTCGTTCGTCTCGGTGGCGGCTCTATCATGGGCGCGCTCTACAAGGGGTTGATCGTTACCGGCGTTTTGTCGATCCCGGCGCTGTGGTTCGCCACCGCGGCGATCTTCCCCGGCATGGAATCGGTCATTGGTGCTGACCCGACGATCGTCGCGGCACAGGGCCGCGATGCCGTCACCGTTGCCGGCGTCGTCGGCGGCTTCACCGGCCGCGAACTGTTCTACTGCATGATGGTCGGCCTCGGCGTCACCGGGTTGATCGTCAGGATCACCCAATATTACACCGGCACCAATTATCGTCCCGAGCAGACGATCGCCAAGGCGTCGGATTCGGGCCATGGCACCAACGTCATCCAGGGCCTTGCCGTCTCGATGGAATCGACCGCGATGCCGACCTTGGTCATCGTTGCCGGCATCATCTGCAGCTAC
>JANNJH010000406.1:0-2947 GCA_031405775.1 Sphingomonadales bacterium
GCCGGCGTCGCCGGGGGCGGCGTCCGGCGCGGTGGTGTTCGACAGCGACATGGCCGAGGCGCGTGCCAAGCTCGGCGAGGCGGTGATTTTGGTGCGGACGGAAACGTCGCCCGAGGACATCCACGGCATGCACGCCGCCAAGGGCATTTTGACGGCGCGCGGCGGCATGACCAGCCACGCCGCGGTGGTGGCGCGCGGCATGGGACGGCCATGCGTTTCGGGCGCCGGCAGCTTGATGATCGATCTGGTCAGCCGGACGATGAACGTCGGCGGCCGCCGCATCAATGAGGGCGATCGCATCACATTGGACGGCACCACCGGCGAGGTGATGATCGGCGACGTGGCGACGGTCGAGCCCGAATTGACCGGCGATTTCGGCAAGTTGATGGAATGGGCCGATCTGCATCGCCGCTTGAAGGTGCGCACCAACGCCGAAACGCCGGACGATTGCCGGACGGCGCGGGGCTTTGGCGCCGAAGGCATCGGGCTGTGCCGGACCGAGCATATGTTCTTTGAACCGTCGCGGATCACCCTGGTGCGGCGGATGATTTTGGCCGAGGACGGCAAGGGCCGGGCGGCGGCGCTGGCGGAATTACTGCCCGAGCAACGCGCTGATTTTGAAGGAATTTTTCGGGTGATGGCGGGGCTGCCGGTGACCATCCGGTTGCTCGATCCGCCGCTTCACGAGTTTTTGCCGCATGACGAGGCGGGCTATGCCGATGTCGCGGCGGCGACCGGTTTGACGGTGGCGACAGTGCGGCGGCGGATCGGCGAACTGCACGAATTCAACCCGATGCTGGGGCATCGCGGTTGCCGTTTAGGGATCACCTATCCCGAAATCTATGCGATGCAGGCGCGGGCGATCTTTGAAGCGGCGGTGGCGGTCGCCAAGGACACCGGCGACGCTGTGGTGCCCGAGGTGATGGTGCCATTGGTGGCGACGGCGCGTGAATTGGAGATCACCAAGGCGGCGATCGATGCCGAGGCGAGCGCGGTGTTCGCCGAGACCGGGCGGCGGCTGGATTATATGGTCGGCACGATGATCGAGCTGCCGCGCGCGGCGCTGCGGGCCGGGGACATCGCCGAATTCGCCGAGTTTTTCAGCTTTGGCACCAACGATTTGACGCAGACGGCGCTGGGCATCAGCCGCGATGACGCGGCGCGGTTTCTCGGGATCTATGTCGACCAGGGCATTTATCCGCGCGACCCCTTTGTCGGGATCGATGAGGAAGGCGTTGGCGAACTGATTGAAATCGCGGCTGATCGTGGCCGCAAGGCGCGGCCGGGGCTGAAGCTGGGGATTTGCGGCGAGCATGGCGGCGACCCGGCGAGCATCGCCTTTTGCGAAAAGCTCGGCCTCGATTACGTTAGCTGTTCGCCGTATCGGGTGCCGATCGCGCGGTTGGCGGCGGCCCAAGCCGCGCTGCGCGCGGCGTCGCGCTGAATGCCGGCGCTGCGCGCGACGGGCCGAAATCGCGCGCTATTTGCGCCAGATCCAGCGGCCCAGCGCGAGCCCGACGACGAAGCCGGCGAGGACCCAGGTCCAGATTTCGCCGAACAGCCAGATCATCGTGCCGGGTTCGTCCAGATCGCGTCGTGGATGCCGGGAAGGGCGGCGAGTTGCGCGCGGATTCGGGCGCGGGTCGCGGCGTCGGCGCTGCCCGACAAACGCGCGATGCGGTCGGCCCGGTCGCTGTCGCTGGTCCAGCGGGCCGCCCCGTCGGTGACACCATTGGCGGCCATGATCGTCGCCGCCTTGCTGCCGAGATTGACCAGAAGTGACTGTCTTTGAAGGAAATAGGCCGCATAGGCGAGTAGCCAGGTGGCGGTGATGCCGGTAAGCAGCTTGGTCGCGGGCGACACGCGGCGCCGTTCAGGCGCGGCCGAGCTTGCCGAACAGGGTTTCATATTCGGTGTAGCGGCCCTGTGTCAGCAGCACCGCCTGTTCGACGAGGCGATCGGCTTCGATGCGGCCGCGGAATTCGCCCATCTGGGCGTCGATGACAGGCACGTCGGCGCCGCTCCAGCCGGCGATCTGGTCAATGCGGGTGATGCCGGCAGCTTTCAGTTTTTCGGCGAACTTGGCGCCGACGCCCTTCAACTGGCCAAGGTCGAGCGGGTCGATGGGACTGTTTTCCTGAGGGATCGCAGTGGCTCCATTGTTGACTCCGGAACGTGTTTGGGCGCGGGCCGCATCGCGGCGCAGCTTGTCGACTTCATCGGCGAGCGGCCGGATCTGGGCGTCGCGCGCCTTTAATTCGGTGACCAGCCGGTCGCGTTCGGTGTTGGCGGTATCGCGTTCGCGGCTGAGACCGTCGTTGCGCTCCGACAGAATCGCGACGCGGCGCTTGAGGCCGCCGCGCAGCGCCAGGCCGATGACGATCCCGAACACCAGCGCGACGATGGCGATGGTCTTCGCGGCCGCGAGGCTCGCGGTGAGCTGGGTGTAGTTCGCCGTGGGCTCGCCGGCCGGCACGGGGATCGACACGACGGCCGCCGGTTGGATCTTCGAGAGCACGAGCCTCGCCCAGCGGGTCGTCTCGGCGTCGACGTGGCCGCCGGGCCAAGCGGGCCATCCCTTCGGCTTCGCGAGACCGACGAGGTAGTCGAGCGCCTTCGTCTTCGCCTGGGCGAGCTTTGCGTCGCTTGGATCGCCGATCGCGGCCTCGGCCAACGCCCAAGTGGCGACGGCTTGAACCCCGACGTCGAGCGCGATAGCGCCCGACGGTTGCTGCGCGGCGAGCAACGCGGCGAGCGCCGGTTTCCCCTCGGCCTTCGAGAGTTTCCCGTCGTCGGCCAGATCGGCCAACACGCGAAACGCGGTATCGAGCAAGCGCGCACTGGAATCCCATGACTTCGCATCAGCTCCCAGGTTCATCTTGAAGTCACGCTCGCGCGCCCCGTTGACGTTCGGGTTCCCGTCGCCGTCGGGATCCTGAATCCCGGG
>JANNJH010000407.1:0-2036 GCA_031405775.1 Sphingomonadales bacterium
CAGTCCTCGACCGCCTGGTCGAGGTCCTTAACGAGCATGCAAACATGGGCGAATGGTCCACTCGGCATAGTTAATTCCTTCTTTCAAATCAAAATCGTTGCGGTTCCGGAAATCACGATGTCGCGGCCATCGGCGCGCAGCCAAGTTTCGCAATGCGCCCGGCCGGCATCGATCGCCGTCAGCGTGCCGCCCGCCGTCAGCCGGTCGCCGGCATAGACATTGTCGACGAAGCGCGATTCCATCGCTTCGAGCCGGCCGCCGGGAAATGCCGCCAGCAGCATGTTTATCATATAGGCGACGTTGGCGGGACCTTGATTTATGACGCGATCGCCAAGCCCCTTGGCCTTGACCACCTCGACATCGAGGTGGATCGGATTGGGGTCGGCAAGGAACACCGCCCAGTCCTTCATCGCCTCGGGCGACACCGATTCGATCACGAAGACGGGCAGCGCGCTGCCGGGAGACAGGCTCATGCGAGGCCCTTTCGCGGCAGCACCCAGACGTTGGTGGTTTCGAGCACGGCGACGCCGCTTTCGTCATGCAGCCGCAGCCGGTAATCGAGCACGTCCATGACGCCGAGCTTGCGACTGCGCTTGCGGACGAGGCCGAGGATTTCGCCGGTGACGCGATAGGGCGTGCCGACCTTCAATGGCTGTTGGAAGACGACGCCCGAACTGCCCATCATCGGGCCGTCCTCGACATCGAAATCGCAGGTGGCGCAGACGCCGGCGACGGTCTTGCCCATCGCGACCTGGGTGGCGATGTAATAATAGATCGGGTGGGCGCTGCCGTCGGTCGCCGGCTCGACGCCGGTGGAGCGGCAAAGCGCGGCGTTCTGCTCGGCGGTGATGACATAGGGTTCATGGCCGTCGAGCGAGACGCCGGCGACATCGGGCGCGGGGGGCAGGTCGGGCAGCGTCGCCATCAGAACGACCTCGGCAGGCCGAAGCTTTCGGCGATCGAATTGCGCACCATCTCGTTCGAAATCGGCGTCATCCGCAAGATTCGGTGGTCGCGCCAATAACGCTGCATGTCGGTTTCGGCCGAATAGCCCATGCCGCCGAGGATCTGGATGCCGAGATCGGCGGCCTTGACGGCATTTTCAGACGCCACCATCTTGAGCATATTGGCCTGGACGCCGCACGGCTCGCCGCGCGATTGCAGCCATGACACATAGTTGAGCAACAGCTCGGTGGTTTGCTGCCATGTCGCGATATCGGCGACGTAATGCTGGAGGATCTGGAACTCGCCGATAAATTTTCCAAAGGCCTTGCGCTGCATCATATAGGCCAGCGCGTCTTCGAGGACACCATCGATGGCGCCGAGGCATTGCGCGCCGACCATGATGCGCTCGTTATTCAGCGTCGGCAGCATCGCATACCAGGCGTTGCCCGGTTCGCCGAGGACATCGGCATCGGGAACGAACACATCTTCATAGCTGACCGAGCACGAGCCCATCGCACGCATGCCGAGCTTGGGCAGCAGCGTCGCGGTGATACCGGGCGACTTGGCATCGACGAAGAACATCGTCAGGCCCTGGTGCTTCTTGGCGACATTCTTGTCGGTGCGCGCCAGCACCAGCAACCGATCGGCGACGCGCGCCGCCGTCGTCCACATCTTGGCGCCGTTGAGCCGCCAGCCGCCGTCGACCTTCTCGGCATGGGTCTTCATCGCGCCGAGCACATCGGTGCCGCCATCGGGCTCGGTCATGCTGAGCGAAACGCGCAGCTTGCCGGCCGCCATCGGGCGCAGCCAGCGTTCCTTCTGTTCGGCGTTGCCGACGGCGCCGATCGTCTTGGCGCCGCCGAACGAGGTCAGGCCCCAGACCCAGAGCAGTCCGCCGGCGGTGCGCGACAGTTCGCGGGCGAAGATCATCTGCATGACGACATCGCCGCCAAGCCCGCCCCATTCCTCGGGAATGCCGACGCCGAAAAAGCCTTGTTCGGCGATCTTGTCCCATAGTTCGAGGGGGTAATTTTCCTCATCGGCCTCGAGCTTGCGCATCCAGTCCTTGGGGCATTCGGCATTGACCCAAC
>JANNJH010000408.1:0-13581 GCA_031405775.1 Sphingomonadales bacterium
GTCGCGATCCATGCGCCGGCTCCGGTCGTCGCGGTGCCGCCGAACAGTCGCGGTTTCGCGGTCACCGGCGCGGCGCTTGTGGCCTGGAACGGGTCGCAGGAGGCTGCCACGGCGATGCGCGCGGCGCTGCCGATGCTGCGAATGGCGAGTTCGGTCGATATTCTGACGGTTGCCGAAAAGCCCAGCGATTTTCGGGCACGCGACGCCGCGATCTGGCTGTCGCGCCAAGGCGTCGACGCCGACGTCATCGAACGCGCCGATGGCGGGCAGACGATCGAGACGGTTATCCGCAGCGTCATCGCCGAGCGGCGCGCGGCGTGGCTGGTGCAGGGCGCCTATGGCCATTCACGGCTGCGCGAAACGCTGTTCGGCGGGGTAACACGCGGGCTGCTGGCCGATGCGCCGGTGCCGCTGGTGATGGCGCACTAAGCCCTCTATTCGGCGGCCTGCGGCGCTTCCCCTATTAGGCGGCCTCCGGCGCTTTCAGCGCGCGGGCGGCGCGCCACAGTTTTTCGATGGTGGCGGGCATTTCGATCTGTTGGCCATCCAGCGCGTCGATGATGGCATTCATGATCGATGGCATGGCGCCGATGGTGCCGGCCTCGCCGCAGCCCTTGACGCCGAGCGGATTGGTCGGGCTGGGGGTGCCGAGCGTGTCGAAACCGATCGCCGATGGCATGTCGTCGGCGCGCGGCACACCATAGTCCATGAAGCTGCCGGTCACCAGCTGGCCGTCCTCGGTGTAGACGACTTCCTCGAGCAGCGCCTGGCCAAGGCCCTGGGCGACGCCGCCGTGGATCTGGCCCTCGACGAGCATCGGGTTGACCAGCTTGCCGAAGTCATCGACGAGCGAATAACGCGTGACCACGACCTTGCCGGTAGCGGGATCGAGGCTGATCTCGGCGACGTGGCAGCCATTGGGGAAGGTCGGGGCCGGGCTGCCGGTCGAATATGTCGATCGACCGTCGAGCCCGCCGGGGTGGGCGGCGGCGAGTTCGGCAAGGCTGCGCGTCACGTTGGTGCCGCGAGCGCGAAAGACGCCATCGGCATAATCGATATCGGCGCCAAGATCGGCCTTCGCCAGTTCGACGCCGCGCGCGATCAACGCGTCGGCCGATACGAGGACGGCGCCGCCGCCGAACGCCAGCGAGCGCGAGCCGCCGGTGCCATGGCCCTGATCGAGCCGGTCGGAATCGCCCTGGACGATGCGGATGTCGTCCATGTCGATCCCGAGCTTTTCGCTGAGCACCTGAGCATAGGCGGTTTCATGGCCTTGGCCGTTGGACTGGGTGCCGACCGCCATTTCGACCATGCCATCGGCGGCGACGCGGACATCGGCGAATTCCTCGGTGCCGCCGCCGCCGGCGATTTCGACATAATAGGCCATGCCGCGGCCAAGCCGCAGACCCTTGGCGGCGGCCGCGGCCTTGCGGGCCGGAAAGCCGGCCCAATCGGCCTGACGCAGCGCCTTGTCGAGCACGGCGGGGAAATCGCCGATATCGAAGGTCAGCCCGATGCCATTGTCGTGCGGCAGTTCGGCGGGGGTGAGCAGGTTGCGACGCCGGATTTCATCGGCGCCGAGGCCGAGCTGACGGGCGGCGGCCTCGATCAGCCGCTCCATGATGTACGCCGATTCAGGGCGCCCGGCGCCGCGATAGGCATCGACCGGCGCGGTGTTGGTGACGACGCCATGAACGAGATTGTGGATATGGGGGATGCGATAGACGCCGCCCATGATCTTGCCGCCGGCCAGCGTCTGGATGACCGGCCCGTATTGCGACTGATAAGCGCCGAGGTCGGACCAGGTTTCGACGGCAAGCGCGGTGATCAGGCCGTTGGCATCGAAGCCGAGCTGAGCGTTGCTGACCATGGCGCGGCCATGGGTATCGGTCTGGAAGGCGTCGCCGCGTTCGCCGGTCCATTTCACCGGGTGGCCGAGCGCGCGGGCGGCGTGGAGGACGAGCGGATATTCAGCGTAGACGGAGGTCTTCATGCCGAAACCGCCACCGACATCGCCGGTGACAATGCGAAGCTGGTCGGGTGCAACCTTGAGGATCCGGCCGGCGAGAATCTGCCGCATCCCGGCGACGCCCTGGCTGCCGGTGGACAAAGTGAAGCCGGTCGCCGCGTCATATTCGCCAAGCGCGGCGCGGACTTCGATCGAGGTCGGGGCGACGCGGTTCTGGACGATCCGCAGCGACGTTACGTGCGCGGAGCCAGCGATTGCGCTGGCGGCCTTGTCGGCCTCGCCGACCTGCCAGTCGAACAGCGTGTTGGACCTGGTCTCGGGCCAGATCTGCGCGGCATCGGCGGCCAATGCGGCGTCGAGCGAGGCGACGACGGGGAGTTCGGCATAATCGACCTCGATGGCTTCGGCGCCGGCGCGGGCGGCTTCGCGGCTTTCGCCGACAACGAACGCCACGGCGTCGCCGACGAAGCGGACGCGGTCGTGCGCCAGCACTAAGCGCGGCGTCTCGACGTCACGTGACAGCGGCACCAGGCAGGGGATGGGGCCATATTCGGCAATATCGTCATAGGTATAGACGGCGATGACGCCGGGCATCGCCAGCGCGGCGATGGTGTCGATCGACTTGATCTCGGCATGGCCATAGGGCGAGCGCAGGGTGACGCCAAACAGCATGCCCTCGCGATGCAGATCGTCGGTGAATTTGCCCTTGCCGGTGAGCAGACGGACATCTTCGACGCGCTTGACCGACTGGCCGGCTCCGAACTTCATGGGTGCATCTCCTGTAGGCAGGCGGCGAGGCCTGAACGATAGTCTGGATAGCGTAGTTTGTAGCCCAAATCCCGCGTCATCTTGCCATTGGCGACTCTGCGGCACTCGCCATAGAAAGCCCGGCCCATCGGCGACAGCCCGGCTTCATCGAGGCTTTGCAGCGGCGGCACCGGCAGCCCGAGCAGGCGGGCGGCATGGGCGGTGACTTGCTCCCCCGGCGCCGGTTCATCGTCGCAAAGATTATAGACGCCGGGGGTGCCAGACGTCAGGCTGGCGAGCATTGCGCCAGCGATATCATTGACATGGATGCGGCTGAAGACATGGCCGGGAAGGTCGATGCGCGGCACGGCGCTTGTCCTAAGGCGGTCGAGGGCGCTTCTCCCGGGGCCATAGATGCCGGGCAGGCGGAAGACGCGGGATTGCGGGTGGAGCGCCTGCCAGTCGCGGTCGGCGGCGAGGCGGCCCGAGCGGCGGCCCTGCAATGGCGAGGCTTCATCGACCCAGGCGCCGCCGGCATCGCCATAGACTCCGGTGGACGACAGATAGCCGACCCAGCGCGCCGGGGCGGCGGCGATGGCGGGGCCGTGGGCGGCGATCGCGGGGTCTTCGCCGGATCGCGCCGGGGGGATCGAGGACAGGATATGGGTCGCCGAGCGGATGGCGGCGGGCAGGGCGCTGTCGTCGAGGGGCAGCGCGCCGGGTTGCGGGCGCGAACGGACCGCGGTGACGCTGCCGCCAGCGGCCGCAAAGGCGGCGGCGAAGCGCGCGGCGGTATAGCCGAGGCCGAGGACGACGAGGTGCATGGGTTGGGGTTATGGCTTGGAAGCGCGTTGCCGGAAAGGCCCCTTTCCCGGATTGGCTGCCGGGTCGCCGCTTTTCGTTCGACCGGCCATGCAACCTTTGCCCGCCTGCTTCGTCGTCATCATCAGGCAGCGCGCCCAGTCCCCCCGGGTTCGCTGTCTTCAAACGGGCCCGGCCGCGAACTCCCCCCGAGCGCGGTCGGGCCAACTTTTTCCTTCGGGCGATCGCCAACCCCGAAATTGGAACCAAAACGCCGGTCGCTCGTTCGGCCCGCTGGAACCCAACAGGAGATTTCCCAATGAAACTCGATCTCGCACCGTCAATGCTGATCCTCGTCGCCGGCTTGTCGCTGGCGGCGTGCAACAAGTCGCCGGCCGAAAAACAGGCTGATGTTTCGCGTGCCGAAACCGAAAACGTCGCCGACAAGGTCGAGGCCGACGCCGCCATGGTCGAGAAAAAGGGCGAAGCCGTCGGCGGTGTCGTCGAGGACAGCGCCGAAGTGAAGGCCGGCGCCATGCGCGACAAGGCCGAGGTGATCGAGGATGTCGGCGAAGCCAAGGCCGATGCCATCGAAAAAGGCGCGACCGGGGCATCGACGACCAAAACGACGAAGTACTGACACGCGGTACGTCGCGCTGCAGCCGCTGGCAAGGCAGCGCCGGGTCGGCGACCCGGCGCTGATCTGGTGCGAATCCCCGATGCATCCGACAGCTTTTGCCCCGCCGCCGTATGTCCGGTTGCTTTCCAGCGGCGGCGGCCGAAGCCTGTTTTGACGCGCAGCGGGTCGCCGGACCGTAACAACCCCTTCGACATCGCGTGATTCGGGAGGCATGGTTCGCACCATGATGATGCTCGATGCCCAGGCCATTCCGCAATTGCCCAATGCGGTCAATCTTTCGGATTATGCGCCGCCCGATTGGCTGATCCCCGAGGTGGCGCTGGATTTCCGGCTTGGCGCCGAAGCGACGCGGGTGCTGTCGCGGCTGGTGGTGCGGCGCAACGGCGCGCATGATCGGCCGCTGGTGCTCGACGGCCAAAAGCTTGCGACAATCTCGATCGCGATCGACGGGGTGCCGGTCAACACCGCACCGGGCGCCGAGACGCTGAGCTTGACGATCGATGGTGACGCGGCGGTCGTCGAGATCGAAGTCGAGATCGCGCCGGCCCGCAACACGCGGTTGATGGGGCTTTACGCCTCGCAGAACCGGCTGGTGACGCAGTGCGAGGCCGAAGGCTTTCGCGCCATCACCTGGTTCCCCGATCGGCCCGATGTGCTGTCGACCTACAGCGTCCGGCTCGAAGGCGATGCGGCGCTGTACCCGGTGCTGCTGTCGAACGGCGATCGCGGCGCCGCCGAAACACTGGCGGACGGCCATCATGCGGTGACCTGGACCGACCCCTGGCCCAAGCCCTGCTATCTTTTCGCGCTGGTGGCGGGGGATCTCGCGGCGCTGACCGACAGTTTCACCACCGCCAGCGGTCGCCATGTCGAACTGGCGATCTGGACCGCCAAGGCCGATGTGCCGCGCTGTGCCCATGCCATGGCGGCGTTGAAGGCGTCGATGGCGTGGGACGAGCGTGTCTATGGCCGCGAATATGATCTCGGCCAGTTCAACATCGTCGCGGTCAGCGATTTCAACGCCGGGGCGATGGAGAACAAGGGCCTCAATATTTTCAATTCCAAGTATATTCTCGCCGATGCCGAAACCGCCACCGATGCGGATTTCGATGGCGTCGCCGGCGTCGTCGCGCATGAATATTTTCATAATTGGACCGGCAACCGCGTCACCTGCCGCGACTGGTTCCAGCTCAGCCTGAAGGAAGGGCTGACGGTGTTCCGCGACCAGCAATTTTCCGCCGACCAAGGCAGCGCCGCGGTGCGACGCATCGAGGATGTGCGGGGCTTGCGGGCGGTGCAGTTTCCCGAGGACTCGGGGCCGTTGGCGCACGCCATCCGCCCCGATCACTATATCGAGATCGCCAATTTCTACACCGCGACAATCTATAACAAGGGCGCCGAAGTCATCCGCATGCTGCACACGCTGCTGGGCGCTAAAGGCTTCCGCAAGGGTGCAGACCTTTATTTCGAGCGCCACGATGGCCAGGCCGTGACCTGCGAGGATTGGGTGGCGGCGATGGAAGCCGCGACGGGCCGCGATCTGGCGCAGTTCCGCCGCTGGTATGAACAGGCCGGTACGCCGAAGGTGACGGTGAACAGTATGCAGACCGGCGGCACGGTGACGGTCGAACTGGTGCAGAGCCTTGATGCCACGCCCGGCCAGCCGGTCAAACTCCCTGTCCATATGCCGTTCCGGCTGGCGTTGATCGGGCGTGACAGTGGCGAGGTGATCGGCGCCGAGCGCGTTGTCGAGATCCGCGAATCGGTGGCGACGGTGGTTTTCGAGGACGTCGGCGAGCCGGCGCTGCTGTCGCTCAACCGCGGGTTTTCGGCGCCGGTGATGGTCGAGGCCAGAGCGTCGCGCGCCGAACTGGCGTTCCTTGCCAGCTGCGACGACGATCCGTTCGCCCGCTGGGAAGCGATGCAGCGACTGGGGCTATGTGTGCTGGCGACCGATGACGATCCGGCCGAACTGGTGGCGGCGGTGGGCGCGACGCTGGCGGATGGCGCCGCCGGGCGGCTCGATGCGGCGTTCGTTGCCGAGGCGGTGTTGTTGCCGACCGAAAGCTTTATCGGCGACCAGGCCGGGGTCGTCGATGTCGAGGCAATCCATCGCCGGCGCGAGGCGGCGCGCGCGGCGATCGCCACCGGGCTGGAGGCGCAATGGTGGGAGGCGTATCGGCGCTGCTCGGGGTCGGGCACGGCACTGACGCCGGCGGCCAAGGGTGCGCGCCGGCTGGCGAGCGTGGCGCTGGCCTATCTGGTGACGGCGGGCTCGGCGGAGGCGATCACTGCTGCCAAGGCGCAATATGACGGCGCGGTGACGATGACCGACCGCATCGGCGCGCTGACGGCGTTGATCAACACCGACACGCCCGAACGCGGCGCCTGCCTGGTTGATTTCCATGCGCGTTTCGAAGGCAACCACGACGTCATCGACAAATGGTTCACGGTGCAGGCGCTGGCGCAGCGGCCCGACACGCTGGCGCAGGTCGAGGCATTGCTCAGGCACAAGGATTTCACCATCACCAACCCCAACCGGTTGCGGTCATTGGTCGGGGCGTTCGCCGCCAACCAGCGGCAGTTCCATGTCGCGGGCGGCGCCGGTTACCGGCTGCTTGCCGATCAGCTGCTGGCGGTCGATCGCGTCAATCCGCAAAGCGCGGCGCGGCTGGCGGTGCCGCTGGGTCGCTGGCGGCGCTTCGATGCGACACGCGGGCGGCTGATGCAGGCGCAGCTCGAACGCATCGTCGCGGCGCCGGGGGTGAGCAAGGACGTGCTCGAAATGGCGTCGCGCGCGCTGGCGTAGGGGGCAGCGCTGGCGGCCCGGCGGGACATCGCATAGAAAAAGCATCTCGCCCTGTCGAAAATAGGCTTGGCCCTCTGCGGTCGACAGGCGTAACAGTCAGAGCAGCAAATATTAGCGGACCTCGTAAACATGGCGACTGCGTTCAAGACCGACGACCTGCCGCGAAGTGAAAATGCGTCGCATCCCGAAGCGGTGGTCGTGCGCTTCGCCGGCGACAGCGGCGACGGCATGCAATTGACCGGCGGGCAGTTCACCCTGTCGACGGCGCTGGCCGGCAATGATCTTTCGACCTTCCCGGATTTTCCCGCCGAAATCCGCGCGCCGCAGGGCACGACGTTCGGCGTTTCGGCGTTCCAGATCAATTTTGGTTCGATCGACATCGAGACGGCGGGCGACGAGCCCGATGTGCTGGTGGCGATGAACCCGGCGGCGTTGAAGACCAATATCGACGCGTTGCGGCGCGGCGGCCTGGCGATCATCGACAGCGGCGAATTCGGGCCGCGCAACCTCGCCAAGGCAGGCTATGCGGTCAATCCGCTTGAGACCGACGAGCTTGATGCCTGGCAGGTGATGGCGTTCAACATTTCGGCGCTGACCCTTGAAGCGGTGAAGCCGTTCGGCCTTGGCAACAAGGAATCGCTGCGCTGCAAGAACATGTGGACGCTGGGGCTGGCGCTGTGGATGTTCGATCGTGACCGGGCGCCGCTGGTCGACTGGCTGAAGACCAAGTTCGCCAAGAATCCGGTCCTCGCCGACGCCAATATCGCCGCATTGAACGCCGGCCATGCCTATGGCGAGACCGCCGAGATTGGCGGCGTGTTGAAGCAATATCACGTCGATGCCGCCGAAGTGGTGCCGGGCCATTATCGCACCATCACCGGCGGCGAATCGCTGGCGCTGGGGCTGGTGGCGGGCGCGCATTTGGCCGGGCTGCCGATGTTTTTTGGATCATACCCGATCACGCCGGCGTCGCCGATCCTCCACCATCTGGCGCGGCTGAAGGAATTCGGCGTCACCACCTTCCAGGCCGAGGACGAGATCGCCGCCATCTGTTCGGCGATCGGCGCCAGCTATGCCGGGCAATTGGGCGTGACATCGTCTTCCGGCCCCGGCATCGCGCTCAAGGGCGAGGCGATGGGGCTGGCGATCATGACCGAATTGCCGCTGGTCATCGTCAATTCGCAGCGCGGCGGGCCTTCGACCGGGTTGCCGACCAAGACCGAGCAATCCGATCTTTACCAGGCGGTTTATGGCCGCAACGGCGACGCGCCCTTGGTGGTGATTTCGGCGCGGTCGCCGACCGACAGCTTTGATGTCGCGATCGAGGCGTGCCGGCTGGCGACGCAGTTCATGACACCGGTGATCGTGCTGACCGATGGCTATATCGCCAACGCCGCCGAGCCGTGGCGGGTTCCCGATCGCCACGATTACACGCCGTTCCCTGCGGTGTTCACCAACGAACCCGGCGAGGATGGCCGGGTGCTGCCCTATGCGCGCGACCCCGAGACGTTGCGCCGCCACTGGATCCGCCCCGGCACGCCGAACATGATGCACCGCATCGGCGGCATCGAAAAAGCCATCGATACCGGCAACATCAATTACGAACCCGCCACCCACCAGACGATGACCGATATCCGCAAGGCAAAGATCGACGGGGTCGCCAGGTATATCCCGGCGCAGGCGGTCGAACTCGGCAACGAGAGCGGCAAGCTTGTTGTCGTCGGCTGGGGCTCGACCTATGGGCCGATCCGAAAGGCGGTGCAGCGGGCGCGGTCGCAGGGCCTTGACGTGTCGCACATCCATATCCGCTATATCTGGCCGTTCCCGCTGAATCTGGGCGCGCTGCTCAAGGGTTTCGACAAGGTGCTGGTGCCCGAGATGAACACCGGGCAGCTGAAGACGATGCTGCGCGACCAGTTCCTCGTTGACGCCAAGCCGCTCAGCAAGGTCAGCGGCCAGCCGTTCAAGATCACCGAAATCGAAGCCGCCATCGCGGAGATGCTGAAGTGAACGCCATCACCCCCATCACTCCCGCCACCAAGCCCGAAGATTGGGCGACCGACCAGGAAGTGCGCTGGTGCCCCGGTTGCGGCGATTACGCCGTATTGAAGGCGGTGCAGCGCACCATGCCCGATATCGGCACGGCGCGCGAAAACACCGTGTTCGTCAGCGGCATCGGCTGCTCGTCGCGCTTTCCCTATTATATGGAAACCTATGGCTTCCACACGATCCACGGCCGCGCGCCGGCGGTGGCGACGGGGATCAAGCTCGCCAATCCGGCGCTCGATGTCTGGATCATCACCGGCGACGGCGACGGGCTGAGCATCGGCGGCAATCACCTGCTGCATTTGCTGCGGCGCAATCTCGATGTGCAGTTGCTGCTGTTCAACAACGAGATCTATGGCCTGACCAAGGGCCAATATTCGCCGACGTCGCAAGTCGGCACCAAATCGCCGACGACGCCGTTCGGCTCGGTCGATCGGCCCTTGGTGCCAAGCTCGTTTGCCCTTGGCGCCGGCGCGCGCTTCGTGGCGCGCACCATCGACACCGCGCAAAAGAACATGCCCGAAGTGTTGAAGCGCGCCCATGCCCATAAGGGCACGAGCTTTGTCGAAATCTTCCAGAATTGCGTCGTCTATAATGATGATGTGTTCACGGCGTTCACGGCGAAAAAGGCAGCGCCGCTCAACCAGTTGTGGGTCGAACATGGCAAGCCGTTGCTGTTCGATAATGGCAGCAAGGGCTTGCGGCTCGATCGCGAGCAGGTGCGGCTGACCGTCGTCGATGTCGTCGATGGCGATGTCAGTCAGGTTCTGGTCCACGACGAGACCAACCATCTGCTGGCGCAAATGCTGGTCGAAATGCCCTTCGGCGAATTCCCCAAGGCGCTCGGCGTGCTCTATTGCGACCCGGCGCCGACCTTTGAATCCGAAGTCCATGTCCAGGCCGAACGCATCACCGCCGGGCGCGTCGGCGATCTCGGCGCGTTGCTCAGCAAGGGCCAGGGCTGGGACGTGAAGCCGCCGCAGGGGCCGAGCCTGTAGCCTAGGGGCTCTGGAGGCCCTTGAACGCATTGTTCGGGGGATATTCAGCGCGCGTCGCGTATATTCGGCCAGATGCGCCCGTTGCCCATCCCCCCGGCGGTGATCGCCGAACCGCCGCTGGCGCTGTTGATGGCGCGGGTGGCTGATGGCGATGCGGCGGCGTTCACGCAATTGGCGCGGGCGTTGCAGGGGCCGGGGCTGCGGCTGGCGGATCGCACGTTGAATGATCGCGCCGGTGCCGAGGATGTCGTGCAGGTGGCGCTGACCCGGATGTGGACGATGGCGGCGCGCTTTGATCCGGCGCGCGGCTCGGTGGAGGGCTGGTTCCGGCGGATCGTCGTCAATTTGTGCCTCGATCGGCGGCGGTCGATGAAGCTGGTGGCGCCGCTGGCCGAGGCCGATGATGTGCCGAGCGGCGCACCCGATCCCTTTGAAGCGGCTGTGGCGAATGACCGGCGGGCGCGGCTGGGCGCGGCGATGGCGCGGCTGGCCCCGCGGCAGCGTGCGGCGCTGGCGATGTTCCATGGCGATGGCCTGAGCATGGCCGAAATTGCGCAAATTCTGGAGACGACGCCCAAGGCGATCGAGGGATTGCTCGGCCGGGCGCGTATGGAATTGCGAAGCCTGATGGGAGTGGGAAGTACGTGAACAGCGAACGCGCCCTTGAGATTATCGCGGCTTATGGCGCCGATGCCAATCGCTGGCCCGATGCCGAGCGCGGCGCCGTGCTGGAGTTGGCGGCGACGCAGCCGCGGGTGGCGGCGGCGCTGGCCGAGGCGCGCCGGTTCGATGCGCTGCTGGCGGGTTGGGCGCGGGATGTGGTGCCGAGCCAATTCGATGTGGCGGCGATGGCTGGTTTGCGGCAGGCGGCGCCTGGTCTCCCGGTGAAGCGCTGGATCGCCGGCAGCGCGTTGGCGGCGGCGGTGGCGGTCGGTGTCGCGATTCTCGCGCCGATGCAGGACCCGGCGATGCAGATAGTTTCAACCCATTCCCCCGTGTTGTCGGCCACGGCGGAGGGCGATGCCTATGGCAGCGATGCCGAGGTCTTTGCCAAAGTGTTCACGCCGACGGCTGATGAGGATGAAATGATATGACGATTTTCTCCCTGCGCAATGCGGCGATCGGGTTGTTGATCGCTGGCGCCGCTCCGGTTGTGGCGCAGACCGCGCCGCCGTCGCCGCCGGGCGGCATGATGACGCATGCTGGCCCCGGCAAGATGCATGCTGGCATGGATGGCTGCATGCACGGCAAAATGATGTTCGGTTCGTTGAGCGAAGCCGGCCGCAAGACGATGCGCGAGGCCATGGCCGCAGGTGGCGATCGCAAGGCCCGACATGAGCAGATGAAGGCGGCGCGTGACCGGATGCTCGCCGTTCTCGACGCCGACCAACTCGACGCGGCGGCGCTGAAGCGCGCGATGGATGACGAGCGCGCGACCGCCAGTGCCAGTCGTGAACGTCGCCAGGCGGCGATGATGGCGGGTTTTGTCAAGCTTTCGACCGCCGATCGCAAGGCATTCGTCACCGAGGCGCGGGCGATGAAGGCTCGGATGGAAACGCGCATGCAAAAACGGCACGGCATGGATGGCATGGGCGATATGGGCGACATGCCGCCGCCGCCGATGTGATGGGAAAGCCGGGCCAGGACCCGGCTTTTTCTCGAATTACGTCGGGGCTTTCCAGCCGGTCTGTATTTCGATTTCGGCCCAGACCAGCGTTGCCAGCCGCGCCGCGATCGGCCCGGGCTCGCCGGTGCCGATCGCCTGGCCGTCGATGCGCACGACGGGCAGCAGCGGCGCGGTGGTGGAGGTCAGCAGCGCCTCGTCGGCAGCAAGCGCTTCGTCGAGGCTGAACGGGCGTTCGTCGACGGCGATGCCATCGGCGCGGGCGAGGCGCAGCAGGTTGGCGCGGGCGATGCCGGGCAGGATCGATTCCGACAGCGGATGGGTGATGAGGCGGCCGGCCGCGACGATCCAGGCGTTGGTCGAACTGCCTTCGCGCACAATGCCGTCGGGCGCCACCAGCCAGGCTTCGAAGGCGCCGGCGGCGCGGGCGTCCTGTTTGGCAAGGACGTTGGCGAGCAGGCCGGTGGTCTTGAGGTCGACGCGGCGCCAGCGCATGTCGTTGACGGTGATGACATTGATGCCGGTTTTCTGCTGGGCGACGCGCTGGGCGAAATCGAAGCGGCGGACGGTCAAGAACATCGAGGCGCGGGCGTGTTCGGGAAAGCCGTGGTCGCGCCTGGCGGCGCCGCGGCTGATCTGGATGTACAGCAGCGCGTCACTGTGGCCGTTGGCGCGGACGAGGCGGCGCGCAAGGATGCCGAGCGCCGCGTCGGTCATGGCGAAATCGATGAACAGCGCCGCCAAATTGCGGCGCAGGCGAATGAGGTGCTGCGGCCAGTCGAGCAGCCGGCCACCCAGAACGGCGCAGACTTCATAGATCGCATCGCCGAATTGCAGGCCGCGATCCTCGATCGGGACGCTGGCTTCGCTGAGCCGGGCGATGCGGCCGTCGACATAGGCCAGTTGCGGCATTGGTTGCTTTCCTTTCGGCGGCCGAAACCGCGACATCGGGTGGCAATAGCCGTTAACGGCGTTGCGTGTCAGCCCCGCATCGCATCGGATCAGCCCAGGTCGAAGACCAGGACTTCGGCGCCGGTTTCGGAGGCCAGCGACAGGCTGGTGACGTCGCTGGCGGCAAGGCCGTCACCTGCTGCCAGCGATTGATCGTTCGCGGTCAGGCTGCCGCGCGCGACCTGGAGCCAGGCGTGGCCGCGGGTGACGGGCACGTCGAGGTGGCCACCGGCGGCGAGCAGCGCGCGGGAAATCACCGCGTCGCTGCGGATGCTGACTTCGGCGGCTCCGCCCTGCGGCGAGGCGATGCGATCGAGCCGCGTCTCGCCGGGCCTTGCGACGGGCAAGGTCTTTTGTTCATAGCCCGGCGCGATGGCCATTTGGGACGGCAGCAGCCAGATTTGCAGCAAATGCACCGGATCGACCGGGCTGGCGTTGAATTCGGAATGGCGGATGCCGGTGCCGGCGCTCATGCGCTGCGCCTCGCCGGGACGGATGACGGCGCCGGTGCCCAGGCTGTCCTTGTGTTCAAGCGCGCCCGACAGGATGTAGGTGACGATTTCCATGTCGGCATGGCCGTGGAAGGGGAAGCCGCCGCCGGCGGCAAGCCTGTCCTCGTTGATGACGCGCAGCGATCGAAAGCCCATGTGCGCCGGGTCGCGATAGTCGCCAAAGCTGAAGCTGTGCGCGGTGTCGAGCCAGCCGAAATCGAAATGGCCGCGCGCGGCGGCAGGGCGAAGGGTGAGCATGGGGCGGGGATTCCCTGGTGGCGATCGTTGCCGCCGAAATGGGGTGACGGCGGCGCGATTGCCATATGCGAATCGCGAGAGCGTGAAGAGGCTGGCTGGAATCGTGCGACAATTCCCCTGTTTCCAGTCTCCCATCCCGAGCGTCATGCTGGCGCAGGCCAGCATCCACTGCGGCGCGATGCACCGTCAGACCCGATGCCGGCGCCACATGCGGTGCCATGCGCCGATGGTCGGTACTTGGGGCGGA
>JANNJH010000409.1:0-1147 GCA_031405775.1 Sphingomonadales bacterium
CGTCGCCGCCTCGATCGCGGTCACCCCGGCAAACGCCTCGGCGCAGGCTTCACCGCGCCAGCCATCGCCGGCGGATGCCGGCCCACGCCAGCCATCGGCGGCGGCGGGCGCCATCGCCGCCATCACCGCATTGGTGCGGCCTGCCGGGCCATCGCGCGGCGTCGTCACCCGCCAGTCGCGGACATCGGCGCGTTCAAGGCCAAGCCGCGCCAGCAGCGCCTTTAGCGCATATTGCGGATGCTCTTCGGAATCGCGGTCGTTTCTGCTGGCGGCCTCCGCCGCGCCGATATCAGGCGCCGCCGCGCGGCAACGGATCGCCGCCCAGCGCGCCGCGCCTGTTTCGGACACGTCGGTATCGAGCCCCGGCAACACCACCAGCCCCTGCGGCAGTCGCCCAATCGCGGCGAGCAGCCGCACGATCGGCGGCGAACTGCCGGTAATCCCCGCCGCGACGACCAGCCCGGCCGGCGGCGACGCCGCCCAGCGCGCCACCAGCGCATCGATCAACGCCGCCACCCGCGTTCCGCCATCGCTGCCGCCGCTGGCATCGCGCGCCGGCGGCCAATGGCTGATGACGACCTCCAGAAAGGCCAGGGTTTGCTGCCAGTGCGCCGCCAGATCGGCAGCCTCGACGACGTCGCGCAAGCGTTCGGGGGCGATTTCCTCCGCCAACAGCGCATCGAGCGTCGCGCCAAGCTCGTCGCCCAATCGCAACGCCTCGACGGCGCTGCGTCCAGCCTCGCGCGATCCCGGAAGCGCCCGCACCAGCCGCGCCAGCTCCAGCCGCCGGACCAGCGCCGGCACGGCGGGCGGCAGCGCCGTCTCGCCGCTGGCAAAGCGATCGAAGCTGTCGTCGCCGAGATCGCCCACCGGCGTCATCCGCGGCAACAACAGCCCGCCTGCGCAAAGTCGCACGAAAGCATCGGTCAGCGCCCGCGCCGCGCGGCGGTTGGGCAGCAGCACATGGGCGCGCGCCAACGCCATCGGGTCGCTGCCGCACCTGTCGAGCAGCCCCTGCGCCAGCGCATCGACAAAGGCGATATGCGGCGGAATCGAAAAGATTTCAGCCTGTCGCAAGCAGGCCTTCGGTCTCGGTGACGCTGGCCGGCGTGCCGACATGGAACCACAGCCCCTGGTGGACGGCGCC
>JANNJH010000410.1:0-2707 GCA_031405775.1 Sphingomonadales bacterium
CGATTACCGACAGCCCCGAGGCGAAGCGCGCCCGGCGACCGGTGGGCAGCACATGGTTCGGCCCGGCCAGATAATCGCCGGCGGCTTCGGGCGTGTGCCGGCCAAGGAACACCGACCCGGCGTGACGCATGCGGGCGAACAGCGCATTCGGGTCATCGACCATCAATTCGGCATGCTCGGGCGCCAGCGCATCGAGCAGCGGCAGCGCCGCATCGAGATCGGGGACGACGATGATCGCGCCGAAATCGTCCCAGCTCTGGCGCGCGACCTTCGCCGTCGACAGCCCCGTCAGCTGGCGTTCGACAGCAGTGACGACAGCATCGGCCTCGGCGGCGCTGGTGGTGATCAGGATCGATTGCGCCACCGGGTCGTGCTCGGCCTGCGCCAGCAGATCGGCGGCGATCCATTCGGGGTCTGAGCCGCCATCCGAAACGATGACGACTTCGGACGGCCCGGCGATCATGTCGATGCCGACGATGCCGTAAAGCTGGCGCTTGGCCTCGGCCACCCAGGCGTTGCCGGGGCCGGTGATGACATCGACGCGGGGCACGCGCGCCGTGCCATGCGCCAAAGCGGCGATGGCCTGCGCCCCGCCGATGCGAAAGACGCGGCTGATGCCGGCGAGGCGAGCCGCTGCAAGAACGAGCGGGCTGGCCTCGCCGCCCGGCGTCGGCGTCACCATGACGAGGCGATCGACGCCGGCGACGACGGCGGGAATGGCGTTCATCAGGACGGACGACGGATAGGCGGCGCGACCGCCGGGGACATACAGGCCGGCGGCTTCGACGGCGCTCCAGCGCACGCCGGTGCGAACGCCCTGCGCATCGGTGGCGTCATTGTCGATCGGTTTCTGGCGTTCGTGGAAGGCGCGGATGCGGGTGGCGGCCATTTCAAGCGCGGCGCGCAGATCGGGTGCCAGGCCCGCCAGCGCCGCATCGAGTTCGGCGACGGGGATTTCCCAGCCCTGCGCATCGAGATCGACCTTGTCGAAGCGCGCCGTCAGCTCGGCGACGGCCGCATCGCCGCGCTTGCGGACATCGGCGATGATCGCGGCGACATCGGCGGAAACATCGGCGTCGCTTTCGCGCCGGTTCGCCACCAACGCGGCGAAGGCGGCGGCAAAACCCGGATCGGCCGCGTCAAGCCGCAGCGGCATCGTTCTCGCCCCTGGGCTTTTCCACCAGCGCGCGGATGGCATCGACGATCGGCACCACGGCGGGGTGCGTCTTGAACGCCGCGCGGTTGACGATCAGCCGCGACGACACCTGGGCGATGACCTCGGTTTCGATCAGGCCGTTCTCCGCCAGCGTCTTGCCGGTGGAGACAAGATCGACAATGCGGCTGGCGAGACCGCACAGCGGCGCCAACTCCATCGCGCCATTAAGCTTGATGATCTCGGCCTGGATGCCCTGGGCGGCGAAATGCCGGCGGGTGATGCCGGGATATTTGGTGGCGACGCGGACATGGCTGAGGCTGCGGATATCCTCGATCAGGCGCGCGGGCTGCGCCACCGACAGCCGGCAATGGCCGATGCCGAGATCGACGGGGGCATAAAGCTCGGTGAAGCCGAATTCCATCAGCACGTCATTGCCGGCGATGCCGATCTCGGCGGCGCCAAAGGCCACGAAGGTCGCGGCATCGAACGATCGCACGCGGATGATGCGGACATCGTCGCGCGACGTCGCGAACATCAGCTTGCGGCTATTGTCGTCACGGAAATCAGCCTCGGGCACGATACCGAGTTGCGCCAGCAGCGGCAAGGCTTCCTTGAGGATACGACCCTTGGGCAGAGCGAGAGTGAGCGGCTTTGACATGACGGCGCGCTTAGCCTGCGCGCGCGCAAAAAGCTATCGTGCAGGATGGGCCTCCGGCGGGCTGGGCCGGAGGCCCTGCACCCATTATTTTTGGCAACCTCCTACTTGCGGGGAGGGAGCCCTAGGCGCGCACCGCGCCTTTCATCGCCTCGGTGATTTCCACGGTATCGACGCTCACCCGCACCACCTTGGCGATCAGCGCGATCATGCTCTCCTTGTAATCGGCAAAGCGATAGGTGTTGAACTTCTCGCGGATCGTCGGGTCGCGCGGCTTCTTTTCCTTGTGCTGGTCGAGCACCCAATCGATGGCGGAGCGGTTGCCGAGCCGATAATCCCATGCTGCGCGCGGAATGCCGGTCAACTGCGTACCGGCATCGATGATGACGAGGCCCTTTTCCGGCTCGGACCGCAGGACCGGCTTGGGGTGCGTGCCTTTGGCGCGCTTGCCCGGCGTGTCGATACGTTCGACCGGGAAGGGTTCCACGTCCTCATAGCCGATGTGCATCGCCATCAACGTTGCGCCCCACGCCGCCCACCGCTCGAAATCCGGGTAAAACGGAATGCGCGGAAACTCGCGCTTCAGGTTCAGCGCATAGGTCTCGCGATAGACCGGGTCGTGGAGCACGGCATAGACATAATGGTAGATCGTGTCCTTGCTGACGCCCTTCTTGCCATATTCGGCGACGAACTTGTTGAGCGCCCAGTCGGTGATGTTGTCGATGCGTTCGCCGGTTTTGGTGTAGCGGTAGCGTGGCAGTTCAACCGTGCCCGCGCCACTGCCTACAAAGTGCAAGTCACTGACGACTGATGACGACGCAGCCATCCAAGGCTTTTGGTAGTGAGTGCCAGTAAAATTGATCGAGAGATTCTCGGTCGGTCCAGTGAAAGGGAAA
>JANNJH010000411.1:0-6613 GCA_031405775.1 Sphingomonadales bacterium
GCGTCTCGGTGGTCGGGATCGTTCTGACGCTGTTGCTGGTATCGTGGCAGAAAATCGTCGTGCGCCGAACCGGATCGATCGCCATCGGCACCGACTCGCTGCATTATCAAAGCGACCTGCTGCTAAACGCCACCGTCATCGCCGCCTTTGCGCTTGATGTTTACCTTGGGCTCCACGGTGCCGATGCGGTGTTCGGCATCATCATCGCGCTGTGGATCGGCTGGAGTGCGATCAAATCGGCGCGCGCTGCGGTCGACATGCTGATGGATCGCGAATGGCCGCCCGAAAAAAGCGCCGGGCTTGTTGCCCTCGCGCTTGCGGTTCCGGGGGTGGAGGATCTCCACGACCTGCGCACCCGGTCGAGCGGCGTCACCGATTTCATCCAGTTCCACATCGGGCTGGCACCTGAAATGACCGTGCAGGCCGCGCATGATATCGTCGACACTGTCGAGATGCGCTTGCAATCCGCCTTCCCCGGTGCCGAATTCTTCATCCACATCGATCCGCGCGGTCACCGGGACGATCCGGCCCAGCCCAGCGATATCGCCGCCTGAAAGCCCGACAATGCGCATTCCCTTCATCCAGATCGACGCCTTTGCCGACGCGCCGTTCACCGGCAACCCCGCCGCGGTGATGCCGCTCGAAGCCTGGCTGCCCGACGCCACGCTCCAGGCCATCGCGCAGGAGAACAACCTCGCGGAAACCGCCTTCATCGTGCCGTGCGCCGACCCGGAGACCGCAGAATTCGACCTGCGCTGGTTCACCCCCGGCGTCGAAGTCGCGCTGTGCGGTCATGCCACGCTGGCCGCCGGGCACCTGGTCCTGTCGTCGGTCCCGGCGATGGACGAGGTGCGGTTTTCAACGACCAAGGCCGGCGTGCTGACCGTCGCCCGCGCCGACGACGGCTATGCCATGGCGTTGCCGAACTGGCCCGCCGCCGACCCGATCACCGGCACCGCCAAGGATGCCATCGCCGCCGCGCTTGGTGCCGCGCCCACCCAAGCCTGGGGCCGCGGCAGCGATTACCGCGTCGCGGTGTTTGCGACGGCGGCGCAAGTCCGCGCGCTGACCCCCGATTTTCGCGCCATCATCGCGCTGTTTCCGGGTCGTGACCTGCAGCTGATCGCCACCGCGCCCGGCGCCGGCGACGCCAGCGGCGCCGATGTCGTCAGCCGCGTCTTCGTTCCCGAAGCCGGCGTCGATGAAGACAGCGTCACTGGCTCCGCCCATGCCGTCATCACCGCCTATTGGGCCGCACGGCTTGGCCGCGACAGTTTCACCGCCTTTCAGGCGAGCAGCCGCGGCGGCCATGTCGGCTGTCGCCTGTCGGGCAACCACGTCATATTGTCGGGCAGCGCGCGCACCGTCATCGAGGGCGAATTCATCCTTGAATAGGGCCACGTGACAACCCCGGCCCCCTCGCCTAGAGGCACGACATGACCTTGCGCCCGTTCCTTAAGATGCACGGCCTCGGCAATGATTTCGTGGTCTTCGATGCCCGCGAGACGCCGCTATCGATGACCGAGCCGTTGGCCCGGGCGCTGGCCGATCGCCACACCGGCATCGGCTGCGACCAGTTGATCGTTGTTTCGCCCGGCTCCACCCCCGGCGCGGTGCGGGCGCGTTTCTGGAATCACGACGGCAGCGAAGTCGGCGCCTGCGGCAACGGCAGCCGCGCCGTCGCTACGCTTATAGGCGGCGACACCATCATCGAAACCGCCGGCGGTTTGCTCAGCGCATCGTCCGACGGCGCCAGCGCCACCGTCGACATGGGCGCGCCGCGCTTCGATTGGGACGCCGTGCCGCTGGCCTATGCGATGGACACGCGCTCGCTGCCATTGGCTTGGCAAGACTCTGGGGACGCCCTCGAAAACCCCGGCGCCGTCAGCGTCGGCAACCCCCATGCGGTGTTCTTCGTCGCCGACCCCTATGCCGTCGATCTCGAAACCCTCGGGCCGCTGATCGAGAATGACCCGGTGTTCCCCGAGCGCGTCAATGTCGGCGTCGCCGCGCTGCCGACCCGCGACCATATGATCCTGCGCGTCTGGGAACGCGGCGCCGGGCTGACCCGCGCTTGCGGCACCGGCGCCGTCGCCGCCGTCGCCGTCGCGCAGCGCCGCGGGCTCGCCGACGCCCGGGTGACGGTCACCCAAGCGGGCGGAGACCTGGTCATCGAACGCGCCGACAACGGCCACCTGCGGATGTCCGGGCCGGCGACCATCGCCTTCACCGGACGCATCGACCTGGAGCAATATAAATGAGCTGGTTCGACCGGCTGAAATCGGGCCTCACCCGATCGACGGCAAAGCTTGGCGACAATCTTGCCGGGCTCGCCACCGGCACCATGCCGCTCGACGACGCCCGGCTCGACGCGATCGAGGAAGCGCTGATTTCCGCCGATCTCGGCCCCGCCGTCGCTGGCCGCATCCGCGCGCGGCTGGGCGATGCGAAATTTGCCAAGGGCATCGACGAGGCCGGGCTGAAGGCCATAGTCGCCGCCGAAGTCAGCGCCGCGCTAGCCCCCGTCGCAAAGCCGCTCAGCGTCACCGCCTTCCCGCGCCCGCACGTCATCCTTGTCGTCGGCGTCAACGGATCGGGCAAGACCACCACCATCGCCAAGCTGGCGCGGCGCTTTACCGAGCAGGATTACACGGTGATGCTGGCGGCCGGCGACACCTTTCGCGCCGCCGCCATCGCGCAGTTAAAGATCTGGGCCGAACGCATCGGCGTGCCGGTGGTCAGCGGCGAACAAGGCGCGGATGCCCCCGGCCTGGCGTTTGAGGCGCTGAAGACGGCGCGCGAGGCCGGCACCGATGTCCTCATCATCGACACCGCCGGACGGTTGCAGAACAAGGCCGGGCTGATGGACGAACTCGCCAAGATGCGCCGCGTCATCCAGAAGCTCAGCCCCGCGGCGCCGCACGATACCGTGCTGGTACTCGACGCGACCACCGGCCAGAACGCCCTTAACCAGATCGAGGTTTTCCGGGACGTTGCCAAGATCACCGGCCTGATCATGACCAAGCTCGATGGATCGGCGCGCGGCGGCGTCCTCATCGCCGCGGCGGAACGCTTCGGCCTGCCCATCCATGCGGTCGGCGTCGGCGAGGGAATGGACGATTTGCGGCCGTTCGAGGCAGAAGAATTCGCGCGCGCGCTGGTGGGGGAATAAGGCGATCATGGCGAACCGGCAGCCTTGACGATCTTGAAAGTTCGTTACCACCCTTTCGCTTGCTTCATCTGACATTCATTTAATCGGCTGGCTTTGCGCCGGTAACAATCCGCGTGCAATATGCATCGGCAACACACCAAAGCACCCCCACGCTTTGGCCAATCGAAAGACTTGAATAGACAATGGCAAGCTTTCTCAGCCGCTGGCTGACGAAGATGGCGATCATCGCGGCGGCGCTGCCGTTCATGTCGGGCGTCCCGGCGATGGCGGCTGTTTCCGCGTTACAGGGTGGCGCACCCGCACAGCCCTATATCGTCCTCAGTTATCACGACATTCCCGAGAACGGCCAGAAACTGCCGCCGTTCGACCGGATGGCCGTCGCCCACCGCAACTTCGGCGATCATCTCGATTGGCTGACCGCGAACGGCTATCATTTCATCAGCATCCAGCAGATCATCGACGCCCATGCCGGCAAGAAGCCTTTGCCTGACAAAGCCGTGCTGTTGACCTTCGACGATGGTTTCGAAAGTTTCTACACCCGCGTCTTCCCGATCCTCAAGGCCCGCCGCATCCACGCCGTCGGGGCCGTGATCGGCACCTGGATGGCACGCACCGCAACGCCCGATGTGCCGGGCTACAAGCCGGTGCTGACCTGGGCGCAGGTCCGCGAAATGTCGGCGTCGGGGCTGGTCGAGATCGCCTCGCACACCGCCGACATGCACAATGCGATCGATTCCAACCCTCAGGGCGGTTTTGCTCCGGCGGTGACGACGCGGCGCTACAGGCCCGCCGAACGCTACGAAACCGACGCCGAATACCGCCACCGGATCGAGAGCGGTATGAAGCGAAGCGCCGACTTCATCACCCAAGCTACCGGCAAGCGTCCGCGCGTCCTCGTCTGGCCGTTCGGCGAATATAATGATGTCGCCGTCGCCGCCGCCCGCCGCGCCGGCATGCCGATCACCCTTGCCGAGGACGATGGCGTCAACGATGCGACCAGAAACCTTGCTGTCATCGACCGGTTGATCATCACCGACGACCCCGAGGTCAAGGCCTTCGCCGATATCGTCACCAACCTGCGCGCCAACCGGCCGCAGCGGGTGATGCACGTCGACCTCGATTATGTCTTCGACCACGACCCGGCGCAGCAGCGTCGCAACCTCAATATGCTCGTCGATCGCGTCGCCGCCAGCGGCGCCACCACGGTCTATCTCCAGGCCTTTTCCGATCCCGATGGCGACGGCAACGCCGATGCGCTGTATTTTCCCAACCGCCATCTGCCGATGCGCGCCGACCTGTTCGGTTACGTCGCGGCGCAGTTGAAAAACCGCGCCGGGGTCAAGGTCTATGCCTGGATGCCGATGATGGCGTTCAAGGCCGATGTGCCCGCCGAATGGTATGTGCAGGAATGGCGCGATGGCCGCGCCCAGCCCGCCAGCCACATTTACACGCGCCTGTCGCCGTTCAATCCGGCGGCGCGGCGCTGGGTCGGCGACCTGTACGAGGATCTTGCCAAATATGCCGCCTTCGATGGGCTGTTGTTCCACGACGACGGCATCTTGTCGGATTATGAAGACGCCTCCCCCGCCGCGCTGGCCTATGCCCATGGCCATTGGGGCTTGCCGAAATCGGTCGACGTGCTGCGCGCCACGCCTGCGTCACGGCTCGAATGGGGCCGCCGCAAAAGCGAATTGATGGCCGGCTTCACCGACGAGCTGACCGCCCGCGCCCGCGTCTGGCGATCGTATATCAAGACCGCGCGCAACATGTATTCGCGGCCGATCCTCCAGCCCGAAGCCGAGGAATGGTATGCGCAGTCGCTGCCGGTGTTCCTGAAACATTACGACTTTGTCGCGGTCGAGGCGATGCCGGCGATGGAGGAGGCCGACGACGCCGACGCCTGGTTGAAAAACCTGGTCGCCGCCGTCGCCGCGCACCCCGGCGCGATCGATCGCACGGTGTTCGAACTGCAATCGGTCGACTGGCGCAGCAAGCAGCCGATCGCACCCGCCGTCTTTGCCGCGCAGATCGCGCTGATTGCGGCCGCCGGCGCCCGCCACATCGGTTATTACCCCGACGACGGCCACCGCAACAATCCCGAGCTGGCGGTGTTGCAGCAGGCGTTCGCGTTGAAAACGCAACCGTGACCGGCGCCGCCAACGATCTCGTCGCCATGCTGCTCGCCATCGGCGACATGCTCGGCGCGTTGATCGATGGCGGCCGCCACGCCGCGCATCACCTGCTGATCGCGCTGCGGATGCTATTCTATTACCCGCTGGTCATGGCCTATGTCTGGATGATCGGCGCGATCATCTTTTACCTGCGCAACGAACGCAAACGGCCCGATGTCTTTGGCCCGATCCCGGTGCTGGCGCGCTATCCCAGCGTCGCCATCGTCGTGCCTTGTCACAATGAAGGCGATAATGTCCGCGACACCATCGCCTTTGCCGCACGCCAGAATTATCCCGATTTCGAGATCATCGCCGTCAACGACGCCAGCAGAGACGACACGCTGGCGATCCTGACCGAGCTTGCCCAGCGCACGCCGCGGATGCGGGTCATCAACCTTGCCACCAACCAGGGCAAGGCGATGGGCATGCGCAGCGCCGCCATGCTTTCGGATGCCGAGATCATCATCGGCATCGACGGCGACAGCCTGCTTGCCCCCGAGGCGACGGCGTGGCTGGTCCGCCATTTCGTCGAGGATGAAAGCGTCGGCGCTGTCACCGGCAACCCGCGGGTTCGCAACCGCACCACCCTGCTCGGCCGCATCCAGGTCGGCGAGTTTTCCGCCATCGTCGGCATGATCAAGCGCGCCCAGCAGGCCTATGGCCGCATCTTCACCGTCTCGGGCGTCATCGCCGCCTTCCGACGCCAGGCGCTGCATCAGGCCGGATATTGGTCGACCGACATGGTGACCGAAGACATCGACATTTCGTGGAAGCTGCAACTCGGCGGTTGGCGCATCCGCTTCGAGCCCAACGCGCTGTGCTGGGTGCTGATGCCCGAAAGCGTTCGCGGCCTGTGGCGGCAACGCGCCCGCTGGGCCCAGGGCGGCGCCGAGGTCATGCTGCGCTACACGCCGCAAATCCTGCGCTGGAAATCGCGCCGGCTGTGGCTGTTATGGGCCGAATATTGGGTCAGCATCCTGTGGTCCTATCTGTTGGTCGTGGCCCTGGTCGCCACTGTCGTTCACATCATCGAGCCCGATCGCTTTGGCTGGGCCGTCGATGTCATGCCGCGCTGGTTCGGTGTGCTGCTCAGCATCACCTGCCTTGTGCAGTTCGGCGTCAGCCTGTTCATCGATTCGCGATATGAAGCCCGGGCCGGCGGATTGGGCAGATATTATTTCTGGATCATCTGGTATCCGATCGCCTATTGGGCAATCGGGGTCAGCACTGCGCTGGTCGGTATCCAGCGCGCCCTGCGCCGCAAACGCGG
>JANNJH010000412.1:0-1447 GCA_031405775.1 Sphingomonadales bacterium
GCGAGTCCGACCTCTCCCGCAAGGGGAGTGGTTAGAGGGTTGACCCTGTCGCCGCGAAAGGCCACTTCGCGGGGCATGAGCGAAGAACCCGAAACCATCCCTGTCCCCGAAACGCCGGTCGAAGCACCGGCAGGCCCCGAAGCGCCGGTCATCACCGGCACGCCCCCGGACCGGCTGGCGGCAAACCCGCGCAGCCCTTTCCATGATGCCGATCTCCTCGAACGCGGCGTCGGCATCCGGTTCGATGGTGTCGAGCGCAACAATGTTGATGAATATTGCGTCTCCGAAGGCTGGGTGAAGGTCGCCGCCGGCAAGAGCAAGGACCGCCATGGCAACGCCCTGACGATCAAGCTCAAGGGCAAGGTCGAGCCCTATTTTCGCAGCTAGGGTCGGCGCCGATGGCTGACCTGTTCGGCGGCGAGGCAATTAGCGGCGCGGCGCCGAATCCGCCGCTCGCCGAACGGCTGCGACCGCAAGCATTGGGCGAAATTGTCGGGCAATCGCATCTGACCGGACCCGAGGGCGCCATCGGGCGCATGGTCGCGGCGGGCGCGCTGTCGAGTCTCATCCTGTGGGGGCCGCCGGGAACGGGCAAGACCAGCATCGCGCGCCTGCTCGCCGAAGCGGTGGGGCTGCGTTTCGTCGGCATCTCGGCGGTATTTTCCGGCGTCGCCGAGCTGAAGAAGCTGTTCGCCGAGGCGCGCGAGGCGGCACGCGGCGACCTGTCGAATCCGGGCCAGAAGACGCTGTTGTTCGTCGACGAGATCCATCGCTTCAACCGGGCGCAACAGGACGGTTTCCTGGGCGTTGTCGAGGACGGGACGGTGACGCTGGTCGGCGCGACCACCGAAAACCCCAGTTTCGAATTGAACGCCGCCATCCTCAGCCGGGCGCAGGTGCTGATCGTGCGGCGATTGGACGAGGCGGCGCTGGACGAATTGCTCGACCGGGCACAGGCCAGCGCCGGCCGGCCGTTGCCGCTGACCGATGATGCGCGCGCCGCGCTGCTGGCGTCGGCGGATGGGGACGGGCGGTTCCTGCTCAACCAGGTCGAATCGCTTTACGCGGTGCGGCTCGACACGCCGCTCGATCCCGCCGGGCTGGCGGCGCTTTTGCATCGGCGGATGCCGGTTTATGACAAGGATCGCGAGGGTCATTACGGGCTGATCTCGGCGCTGCACAAGGCGCTGCGCGGCTCCGACCCCGACGCGGCGCTCTACTATCTCGAACGCATGCTGACGGCCGGCGAGGAGCCGCTCTACCTGCTGCGACGGCTGGTGCGCTTTGCCAGCGAGGATATCGGGCTGGCCGATTCGAACGCGCTGCGCGTGACGCTGGATGCCAAAGACGCGTTTGATTTTCTGGGCTCGCCGGAGGGCGAACTCGCCATCGTGCACGCCTGCCTTTATCTGGCCACCGCGCCCAAATCCAATGCCGCCTATGTGGC
>JANNJH010000413.1:0-4562 GCA_031405775.1 Sphingomonadales bacterium
CACCCGCGCCGCGACATGCGCCGAGGTGTCGGCCGGCGGCGGCAGCGTCAGGTCGGCGGCGCTGACGGCGGGGACATCGACGTGCAGATCGATGCGATCGAGCAGCGGCCCCGAAATCCGCGCCTGATAATCGGCGGCGCATTTGGGCGCCCGCGAGCACGCCTGCGACGGATCGCCCAGATGCCCGCAGCGGCACGGGTTCATCGCCGCGATCAGCTGGACCCGCGCCGGATAGCTGACATGGGCGGCGGCGCGCGCCACCATCACCGTCCCGGTCTCCAGCGGCTGGCGCAGCGAATCGAGCACGCCGCGCTGGAATTCGGGCAATTCATCAAGGAACAAGATGCCGAGATGCGCCAGGCTGACTTCGCCGGGCCGTGCCTTCATGCCGCCGCCGACCAGTGCCGGCATCGAGGCGCTGTGATGGGGGGCGCGGAAGGGGCGGGTGCGCACCAACCGCCCGCCCTCCAGCTCGCCGGCCATCGACGCGACCATCGACACTTCCAGCGCTTCGGCCGGCGTCAGTTCGGGCAATATGCCGGGCAGGGCGGCGGCGAGCAGCGACTTTCCCGATCCCGGTGGGCCGCTCATCAGCAGATTATGGCCACCAGCGGCGGCGATCTCGATGGCGCGCTTGGCGGTTTCCTGGCCCTTGATCTCCGACATGTCGGGGCCGCTGCGAACCAGCTCGGCAAGGCTGCGCACCGGGGGGGTGAGCAATTGCGTGCCCTTGAGATGATTGAGCAACGCCAGCAGGTCGGGCGCTGCGACAACATCGACTTCGCCGGCCCAGGCCGCCTCGCCGCCCTGCGACGCCGGGCAGATCAGCCCCATTTCATTCTCGGCGGCATGCAGCGCCGCCAGCAGCACCCCCGGCACCGGCGCCAACCGGCCATCGAGCCCGAGTTCGCCGATAACCAGGAAACCGTCGAGCGCGTCGGAAGCGATGACGCCCATCGCCGCGAGCAGCCCGAGCGCGATCGGCAAGTCATAGTGCGAGCCTTCCTTGGGCAGGTCGGCGGGGGACAGATTGACCACCACCCGGCGCGGCGGCAGCGCCAGCCCGATGGCGTCGAGCGTCGCCTGGACGCGTTCGCGGCTTTCCTTCACCGCCTTGTCGGGCAGTCCGACGGTGAAGAAGCCGGCGGCACCGCTGGAGATCTGCACCTGGACATCGACACGGCGCGCCTCAAGGCCGAGGAACGCCACCGTTCCGACATGCGCGACCATAGCTATCCTTTGAAAAATTGCAGATTTCGGCGACCCCGGCGGCGACTTTAGGTGGCGATCCGCCGCACCTCAAGCCGGGCCAAGTTTTTCTGTTCGTGCGATATGAAAAAATGGCAACAGACAATTACGACGCTGCCTTGCCGCTGCCACAACTGATCCCTAGAGTTTTATCCTCCAATGCGGAAGCGGCACCGGGCGCGGGGCCGGGGCCGCGCCGCTGAATCAAGACGAGTCCGATCGTGAAACGCCACGCCTTCATCGAGGTTCTGATCAGAAGCGAGCCCTTCCGGGTTTTCCAGCTGATCCTTGGCGTGTTGTTGATAATCGTGGCGCCGATCATCGGTATTCCGACGCCGGGGCCGCTCGGGATCTTCATCTTCGCCCTTGGGCTGGCATTGGTTCTGCGCAACTCGTCCTGGGCGCGGCGGCGCTATGTTCGGTACACCCGCCGCTATCCGCGGGTGCAGCGCGCTGTCAATTTCGGGCTGCGGCGCAAGTCGAAGCGCAAGTCGCCGGCAGGCAGGTCGCTGGCGCGCGGCGACGAATCCCGCGACGCCTGACGCCGCGCTGTCGCTTTTCCGACGGCGACTTGCGCCTTCAACCCTCGCCGCGCCTGGCACGACTCCGGATGCGGTTGGCAAAGCCGCGCGACACCGGGAACCGGCGACCGACAATCGAGCGACGCGCCGCGGCGATCGCTGAATTGACGAACCCCGCGCCCGTCCCTACATCGCTGCGGTTCGATACGGACGGCGCGAAATGCCCGGCCATCGCCTGTGCGGTTAGGATTTTCATGCTCGGATTCGGCGGTATCGCCAAGCGGTTGTTCGGCTCAAGCAACGATCGCTACATCAAGTCGCTCGGCGCCATCGTCGCGCGGATCAACGCCTTCGAACCCGCGATGGAGGCGCTGTCGGATGACGCGCTGAGGGGCCAGACTGACAAGCTCAAGGCCGATCTTGCCGCCGGCCAGAGCCTCGACGACGTGCTTCCCGAAGCCTTTGCGACGGTGCGCGAAGCCGCCAGGCGCGCGCTCGGCCAACGCCATTACGATGTCCAGCTGATCGGCGGCATCGTCCTCCACCGCGGCGAAATCGCCGAGATGCGCACCGGTGAAGGCAAGACGCTGGTGGCGACGCTCGCCGTCTATTTGAACGCGCTGGCCGGCAAGGGCGTCCATGTCGTCACCGTCAACGACTATCTGGCGGCGCGCGATGCCGGCTGGATGGGCAAGGTCTACAAGTTCCTCGGCCTCAGCATCGGCGTCATCATCCCCAATATCGACGACAACACCCGCCGCGAGGCCTATGCCTGCGACATCACCTATGGGACGAACAACGAGTTCGGCTTTGATTATCTGCGCGACAACATGAAATACACCCGCGAGCAGATGGTGCAGCGGCCGTTCCATTTCGCCGTCGTCGACGAAGTCGATTCGGTGTTGATCGACGAAGCCCGCACGCCGCTGATCATCTCCGGCCCGACCGACGACAAGTCCGAAATGTACATGGCCGTCGACATCATGGTGAAGGAGTTGACCCCCGAGGATTGCGAAGTCGACGAGAAGCAGAAGTCGGTGATCCTGACCGAGGACGGCACCGAAAAGGCCGAACGCAAGCTGTCGGCTGCCGGGCTGCTCGAAGGCGAGAATCTTTATGATTACGAGAATACCCAGGTCGTCCACCATCTGAACCAGGCGCTGCGCGCCAATGTCATCTACCGGCTCGACACCGATTATATCGTCCGCAACGACAAGGTCGTCATCATCGACGAATTCACCGGTCGCATGATGGACGGCCGGCGCTGGTCCGACGGCCTGCACCAGGCGGTCGAGGCCAAGGAAGGCGTGGCGATCCAGCCCGAGAACCAGACGCTGGCGTCGATCACCTTCCAGAATTATTTCCGCATGTATCCCAAGCTTGGCGGCATGACCGGCACGGCGGCGACCGAAGCGGCGGAATTCTTCGACATCTACAAGCTCAATGTCGTCGTCATCCCGACCAATGTCGCGGTGTTGCGCGAGGACGTCGACGATGAATTCTACAAGGACGCCGAGCAGAAATACAAGGCCATCGTCAAGACCATCCGCGAATCATCGGCGCGCAACCAGCCGATTCTCGTCGGCACCGTCTCGATCGAAAAGAGCGAGATGCTGAGCGAATTCCTCAAGACCGAAGGCGTCGAGCATGTCGTGCTCAACGCGCGCTTCCACGAACAGGAGGCCCATATCGTCGAACAGGCGGGTCGCCTCGGCGCCGTCACCATCGCCACCAACATGGCTGGTCGCGGCACCGACATCCAGCTCGGCGGCAATTTCGACGCCCGCGTCGTGCGTGAGCTCGCCGAATTGCCGGAAGGGCCGGAACGCGACGCCGCGATCGCCCGCATCAAGGCCGAAGTGCAGACCGAGCGCGAGGCCGTTCGCGCCGCTGGCGGCCTGTTCGTGCTCGGCACCGAACGCCATGAAAGCCGCCGCATCGACAACCAGCTGCGCGGCCGTTCGGGCCGCCAGGGCGATCCGGGCTTCAGCCGCTTCTACCTCAGCCTCGACGATGACCTGCTGCGCATCTTTGGCCAGCAATCGATGCTCAGCCGCATGATGAACAGCGGCCTGGAGGAGGGCGAGGCCATCGTCCACCCGTGGATTTCCAAGGCCATCGAGACCGCCCAGAAAAAGGTCGAGGCGCGCAACTACGACGTCCGCAAGCAGTTGCTCCAGTATGACGACGTCATGAACGACCAGCGCAAGGTGGTCTATGAACAGCGCGCCGACATCATGGACAGCGACGCCGTCGGCGATGTCGTCACCGACATGCGCCACGAGTCGATCAACGCCATTGTCGCAACGCATTGCCCGGTCAATTCCTATCCCGAGCAATGGGACATCGACGGGCTTGAAACCGCCGTGCGCGAAACGCTGGCGCTCGACCTGCCGGTGCGCGACTGGCCCGTCGAAGCCGCGATCGACCCGGAAATCGTCGTCGATCGGCTGCTCGCCGCCTCCGATGCCGCCATGGAGGCCAAGACCGCGCCGCTGCCGCCCGAAAGCTGGGTCGACATCGAGAAGAATTTCCTGCTCCAGGCGCTCGACCATCACTGGAAGGAGCATCTGGCGACGCTCGATGCGCTGCGCCAGGTCATCCATCTGCGCGCCTATGCCCAGAAGACGCCGCTCAACGAATATAAGTCCGAAGCCTTTGCGCTGTTCGAACGCATGCTGGTGACGGTGCGCGAGGATGTGACGCGCATGCTGTCGAACGCGCAGTTCCAACTGGACACGCCGGCGGTCAGCGAGCCGGCAATGCCGGGCTTCATCACCACCCATATCGACC
>JANNJH010000414.1:0-4185 GCA_031405775.1 Sphingomonadales bacterium
CGCGGCCCCGTCAGAAAGGCGAAGAACGCCCGCGCATCGGCGTTGGCATTGGCCGTCACCAGCGCCGCCGGATAGGTGATCGGCGGATGGCTCGACGCCGGGAACACCCCGGCGACGGCGACTTTGCCCGACGCGCGCGCGTCGGTGGCATAGACGATTCCCGCCGCCGCATCGCCGCGCTCGACATAGGCCAGCGCGGCGCGGACATTTTCAGCGCGCGCCAGTTTCGCTACCGCCGCATCCCAGGCGCCAAGGCTGGTCAAGGCGGCGCGCGCATAGCGGCCGACCGGCACCGAATCGGGGTCGCCGGTCGTCCAGCGGTCGTTGCCGACGAACGCCGAAAGGTCGAACCCCTTGACCAGCCGCGCCGTTCGCGGCCGGTCCGCCGGCACCGCCAGCACCAGCCGGTTGCTGGCGATGTCGCGCCGGCTGCCCGGCACGAGGCCTGCGGCAACGGCATCCATCCATTCGCCATCAGCTGAAACGAACACCGCTGCCGGCGCCCCGGCGATGACCTGCCGCGCCAGCACCGCCGAACTCTGGAAGACCAGCACCGGGCGCGGTTTGCCGGTGGCGGCGAAGCTATCGGCGACCGCCGTCATCGCCTCGGTCAGGCTGCTCGCGGCGAACACCATCACCGGGGCCGCCCGCGACGGCGCCGCCGCCGCCCCCAAAGCCAGCGTCGGCGCCAGCAGCATCAGCAGCGACAACAGCAAGCGCGCGAACATTCGGACCTCCAGGCGATATATCTGGTCGAACATATCGCAGGCCCGATGCGGCTTGGCCAGACCCCGCATTGCTGGCGCATCGCGGCCACAGTCGACAGCTGATTTTGGCGTAATCGTCGCTGCAACGTTGACCCCGCGCGCGCATGGCTTAGGGGTGCAAATCCATGGACATTGCCTCACCCCCTTTTGATGCGCGCACGCTGCGCGATGCCTTTGGCAGCTTTGCGACCGGCGTCACCATCGTCACCGGCCGCGACCCCGATGGCGCGCGCATCGGCCTGACCGCCAACAGCTTCACCAGCGTCTCGCTCGATCCGCCGTTGCTGCTGTTCTGCCCGGCCAACAGCGCTTCGGCGCTGCCGGCGCTGCGTGTCACCGGGCGCTTCGCCGTCAACATCCTCGGCGCCGACGCCCAGCACGTCTCCGACCGCTTCACCAAAAAGGGCATCGACCGTTTTGCCGAAGCCGATTGGGACGAATGGGACGGCCTGCCGGTGCTGCGCGACGCCAAGGCAGCCTTTGCCTGCACTTTTTACGCCGAGCACGAGGGCGGCGACCATCGCATCATCGTCGGGCTGATCACGCGGCTGGGCTTCACTCCCGAACGCGAGGCCTTGCTTTACCTCCACGGCCGCTACCGGCTTGTGCATGTCGCCGGCTGACAGCGCGGCGGCGGGCAATGCCGAAACCGCCGAACTGGCGCGCGGCGGCCGCACCAGCTTCATCGGCTATGTGCTGCGGCTGGCGGCGCGATTCCCGTTCCTGTTCATCGCCGGCCGCATGGATTCCTATGGTGCCGAAGCGCTGGGCCGATTCGCTTATGCCACCATGGTCGTTGAACTCGTCGCCATGCTGGCGACGCTGGGTCTGAAGCGCGGGCTGGCCCAGGACATGGCGATGCGCGGCGCCGCCGCCGATCCGCCGAGGCGCCGCGCCGCCGAGGCCCATGCGCTGTACGACAGCATCCTCGTCTCGGTCCTCGCCGCGATCATCGGCGCCGCCATCCTGATCGCCATCCCGCAGATCGCCTTTCCATCGTCAAAGATCACCGAGCTCGATCGCTTCTTTCCGTTGATCATCATCGCCATCGTGCTGTCGGACATCAGCCTCGCCGGCCTGGCCTTTCGACTCGACATTGGCGCGACCGTTCGCGCCCGCTCGCTGGTCGAACCCTGGGTGCTCAGCATCGCGGCGCTGGGATTGGCGTTCACCAGCGTCGCGCCCGACGGCCTGATCATCGCCTATCTGCTGTCGATGGTCGCCGCCGCGCTTGCCTCGCTATGGCCCGCCGTGCGCAGCTATGGCTGGGCCGATCACTGGCGGCCGCGCCCGGCCAAGCTCTGGCTGCTGGCGCGCACCAACTTCCCGCTCGCCGGTGCCGACATCACCGAATGGGGCGCCCGCCGCCTCGATATCTTCATTCTCGGCCGCTTCGCCAGTCCCGAAATCGTCGGTATCTATTATGTCGCCCAACAAATCGCCTCACTGCCGCAGCGCCTCAAATCGAGCTTCGACCCCATCCTGGCGCCGATGCTCACCACCAATATCGCCGCCGGTCGCATCGACAAGGTGGCGGCGCACGTCCGCCAGATCAGCTTTTGGGTCGGCGCCGCGCAGCTTGGCGTCGTGCTGGCGCTCGGCCTGACGGGCAAGGCCGGCATGGGGCTGTTCGGGCCGGTGTTTGCCAGCGGCGCGGCCATCCTCGCCGTGTTGCTCGTCGTCGAGCTTCTCGCCGCGCAAGCCGCCGTCGCGGAATCGGCGCTGATCTATGTCGCGCGCAACCGCAACTTGGCTTGGTCGCTGATCGGTATCGTGCTGCAGATCGGCGTCAGCCTGCTGCTGGTGCCCGAATATGGCGGCGTCGGCGCTGCCGCCGGGCTGGCGGTTTCGGCCTTGTTGTTGTCGGTGGCCAAATCGCGGCTGCTGGCGCGGTTGCTCGGCGCGCCGGTCGCCGGCTGGCGGCTGGTCATGGCCGTCGCGGCAACGCCGGCCTTCATCGCCGGGCTGTTGCTGATGCGCGCGCCTGAATGGTTGCAACTCAGCCTTGGCCTCGTCATCATCTTGGGGCTTTACAGCGGCATCATCTGGCGCTTTGGCTTCAAGGGCGCCGATCGCTTGCTGTTCGCCCGTCGCCTGCGCGGCAAGGACCTGCCCGCAACGGTTGTCGCGCCGCCGCCCCTGTCCTCAGCGGATCTTTGACCGGATCCGATCTGCGCGCACGCAATCCCTGATCTGGGGCAACCGCATCGGGATCAGCGCCCGGACCGCGACGAACAACGGCAATAAATCGGCCGCCGCCGGCGCCCCGGCCAGCGCGACCAGCGCCGTGCGTGCCACATCGTCATGATTGGCGGCGCGCAACACCCGCAGCAACGCCGCTTCATCGGGCAACAGCAACGGACACGCCGGCGCGCCGAACGCCAGCCGCCGCGTCGCCAACCGCGACAGCCCGACCAGCCAGCAGCGCAGCAGATGCTCGATGCCCAGGCCCGCATCGCCGAAATCCTGTTGCAGGGCGATGTGGACGGCGTGGCAGCGCGCCGCGCCGATCGGCCGCATCAAGGCCAGGCGGCGGATGGCCCATAAGAGCTGCGCCTCGGCGGCACACAGGCCGTCGACACGGCCATGGCCGGGGCCTTGAAAATTCTCGCCGCCGCTGAAATCGCCGAGCATCACGCGCCATACTCCCGCCATGGAGCCGGCATCTTATGCTATTGCGATGCGTTCGCAATAGCCCATCGTTGCGACGCATCTCAATCCCGCGGCGCCGCCGCGCGGCATAGCCGATCGTTGATCGCCAGCCCCAGCCCGGTCATGGGCACCGGCGCCACCGCGATGCCGGCTTTGCCGCTCGCCTCGGCGACGTGCAACAGATCGAACAGGCGCGCCGCCGCTTCGCCAAGATCGCCCGCCGCCGACAGGCTGATATCCCCCGCCACCGCGCCAAAGCCGATATGAAACTCATGCGGCGCGGCCGTCACCGCCGCCAGTCGCACCGGCTGATGCGGCGCATAATGGCTCGCCAGCATCCCCGGCGCGACAATCGGACTCCCACCCCCTCGCGGAGAGGGCGACTCACGGTGGGTCAGCGGGGTGGCGGCCGTTCCAAGCACCGCCGCAATCGCCTCGACCGCCACCGCCCCCGGCCGCAAAACCCGCACCCCGTCCACATCGACCGCCACGATCGTCGATTCGACTCCCGCCGCCGCCGCCCCGCCATCGAGGATCAACCCGACGCGCTCGCCCAGCGACTTCGCCACATGCGCCGCCGTCGTCGACGAAATCCGCCCCGACGCATTGGCCGAAGGCGCCGCCAAGGGCCCGGCGCCGGCGATCAACGCCTGCATCACCGCGTGCGCCGGACACCGCACCGCCAGCGTCGACAGCCCGGCGCTGACCAGCGCCGCGACATCCGCCCCGGCCTTCAACGGCAGCACCAGCGTCAACGGCCCCGGCC
>JANNJH010000415.1:0-3924 GCA_031405775.1 Sphingomonadales bacterium
GCGTCGTGGGTGGTGCCCGCGCTTCCGCCCAGAATGCCCACCACCAGATTGGGGTCGTACTGGGCGAGCTCCTCCATCGCTCGGGGTCCGTGGTAGACGATCTTCAGGAACACGGGACGACCGGACTCGGGGACGCCAGCCAGGGTGCGAAGGATGCTGTCGTTGATGAACTCGCCCAGTTTCTCGGGGGCGATGCCGCTGTAATCGGCCAATATGCGGCGCAACCCGGCATGAGCCGCCAAATAGCGCCAGCGATCCCGCTGGAAGCGCAGTCGCCCGGCTCGCGCCTGCTCGGCGCTGGACAAGGTCGCGACATCGCCAGCGCTGGGTTCCGCGGCGATGTCGGCGACCCAGAGGTCGACGGGCGCCGCGACACAAAGGCGGCACAGCGCCATGCCCTACTCGGCGACAGACGGAGATGACGGGTGCGAGCCTGTTGTCGACGAATCCGTTGTGGCGAACATCGATGATGCCCGGATGAAGTCGCTGGTAAAATACGGTGGATCGGGGTCCGGTCGCCGCCGCAACAGATGCAGAAGCGTCCACACCAGGTGCGACATCAGCCACGCCGTGTCAGCGAGCACTGCATAGGCACGACCATGATTTTTGACGAAATAACGCCGCCGCGAATCGAACCAGTATCGCGGCATACGCCGATTGCTGGGCTTGCTTTCGTTCACGCCCGTGCTCTGGCCGGCGATATGCACGATCTCGGCATCCGGAACATACCAGATCGGCCAGCCAGCGCGTGCCGCCGCCAGGCAGAAATCGGTTTCCTCGTAATAAAGGAAGTAATTCTCATCGAGCAGGCCGATCGATTCAAACACGCCCCAGCGGATCATCATGCTGCAGCCGGAAACCGAATCGACACGTTCCTGCTGGTCCCCCATCCGCCGCAGCAGGCAGTGTTCGGCCAACAGCCGCGTCACCAGCGAAATTCGCATGCCACGCTCGATCTCTCCGAGAACCGATGGGAAGCGAAAGGCGAAAGGCCAGGGCGTGCCGTCGCCCTGCCTGATCGCGGACCCGGCAATCCCCGCCTGCGGATGCGTTGCAAAGAAATCGGTCATCGCCGCCAGCGCGCCCGGCAACACCCGGGTATCGGGATTGAGCAACCACACCAGATCCGGCGCGCCGCCGGCTTGCAGCCCATTGCGGATGCCGTAATTGCAGCCATAGGCGAACCCGCCGTTGACCGGCGACGCCGCCAGCGACGCCCAATCCGACCACCCCGCCGCCGCGATTGCATTGGCGATCGCGTCCCCCGATCCATCCCCCGACGCATTGTCGACGACAATGACACGCGCGCTGGGTTGCGCGGCGATTTCGGACACAAGGCTGCGCAGGCAATCGATCACCAGCGCACCCGTGCGATAGTTGACGATAACGATCAGAACCTTCGCGCCAGATACCGACATTATCCGTCCACCATCTCGGGAGCCCGCGAGACTGCTGCCGCGACGGGCGGCTCTCGCCCGTCGGCAGGATCGATTCCGGTCGGCGCCTTCAACAGCGCCACGGCCATACATTCCTGCATGGCACGCGCCAGCATCGCGACATGGGGGTTCTGGAGGGCACTGGCATGGCCGCCCGGGATCTCGATCAGGCGCACCTCGCTGGCGACGCGCTTGCCCCAGCCCAGGACATAATCGCTGAATTGTTCGCCGAAGGGGGCGTCATCGGCAGCGCCATTGCCCTTGGTGGCCTTGAACAGCACGACATCCCCGCTGCTGAACAGCCCGCGCGGTTTGTGCTTGCGATGGGCCAACTGGTACATCTTCAGGAACGATGGCGGCTCGATCATGGCTGTCGCGGTATCGTCAAAGCCTTCCGCGCCATCGTCACTGTTCTGCAACTGCCGCAGCGATCGCGCCGTGTGATAATTATCGAGGCGAATGGCGATCTCGTAGGCGGCGGCGTTCCATGCCTTGCGAGTCGCACGCGGCACGAACATCGCCAGCCGCCTGGCCAACGGTTCGGACGTGGCGCTGCCCATCATGGAGAACAGGCTCGCCAGGCGGTGACGCGTCACATGGAATGGCCGTTCGCTGGCTTCGACATCGGCTGCATCGATGATGCCGACGAACAACACCCGTTCGCCCTGCTCCTCAAGTTGCCGCGCCATCTCGAAGGCGATGACGCCGCCAGCGCACAGGCCGGCCAGCATATAAGGCCCCCGTGGCTGGACCGCGTGGATATTGCCGATATGGGCGGCGGCCATTTCCGTGATCGTCGTGTGCAGGAAGCTGCCATCGGCGCGAAGCTGCGGCTGCAATCCATAGACCGGATGGCCGGTATCGAGCTTCAACGCCAATGTCCGATAAAGCAGCGTCTCGCCAAGGCCATCATGGATGAACTGGATCGGCAATTTGCTGCACCCGGCACGGATCCGCACCATGCCCCGCGCCGACGACAGCGGCGATTGTTCCGGGCCGGCCGATTGTGCCGCTGCCGCTGCCGGCACTTCAGGCCCGGCGCCGTCTGCTGACGGCGGTTCGACCAGCGCGGCGAGCGCCGCCAACGTCGGCGCTTCGAGCAACGCCGTCAGCGGCAGCGCCTTGCCGGTGCGGCGCTTGAGCTTGTTGATCAATTGCACCGCAAGCAGCGAATGGCCGCCAAGATCGAAGAAATTATCGGCGCGCCCGATCTCGGGGACGCCCAGTATTTCACTCCATAGCTCGGCGACCAGCTTTTCGGCGTTGCTTGTCGGCGCACCGCCCGGCGCCCGGCCGGGCGTGGCATTGGCCGCCATGCCGGCAGCGCGAACCACCGGAGCGCGAAGCCGATTCACCAACGATTGGAACGGCTGGGGCGAAACCACGATCTGCGGGCCGGTGCGGGCGTCGAGGATGCGATCGATGATGCCCATGCCCTCGGCGGGCAGGATCGAAGCGTTCATGCGCTGCGCCACCACGCCATTTTCCGGCGCCTTCGGCTTTGACCTCGCCTCTCGCGCCGGTGCCGTTCCGTGGTTGAAAGTCGAATCCTCGCCGACCCGCATCATCGTGAAATCAAAGATCTCGACGAGCACGTCGCCCGCTTCGTCCATGATGGTCACGTCAAAGGTCGCGACCCCGGCATCAGGGCCGCTGTCGCCATGATAGCGAACATGGCTGATCAATCGTTGGGGCAGCGGCCGATGGATGCGAATGCAGCCATAGGATGCGGGCACGAAGAAATCGGCTTGCTCGTCGAAATCGGCGATCAGCGCCTGCGCGCCCGCCGTGGCGAAATCGAGCAGCGCCGGGTGAAGCCCAAGCGCGTCAAGATCGCCGACGAATTCGGGCGCGAGTGCGAGCCGGATCAGCGCTTCGCCGGCGCCATAATCGATCCGCGTGACATTGTGCCAACGCCCGCCGAACTTCATGTGCGGCGACGGCAGGTCGCCCCGGAGCGACCGCAGGCGACAATGGGCCAGGATCGAGACAGTCTCGACCGCCGGCGGCCGCAGCGCATCGACATAGGCGACATCACCGCGGACGTGCTCGGTCCACGCCGCGTCCTCCGCTGCATCCGCCGGTCGACCGGTGATGGTGAAATGCCAGCCGTCGCCGCCTTGGCGGTGCAGTTCGACGCGCATCACACGCTGTTCATCACCATCGACCGCGAACGGCGACACGAACACCAGATTGGCGATTTCGATCGGCCGCGCCTCGGCATGCTGCGCCAGCGCGGCGCGCACGATCTCGAGATAGCCAGTGCCGGGGATCAGCGCCTGCCCGCTCGCGATCCGGTGTTCGTCCAGCAACCAGTGGGTCGCCGCGCCGAACCGCGTTTCGTAAAGGCGTTCGACCGACGTGTCGCGCAGGCAGCTGCCGAGCAGCGGATGGTCCGTCGATCGGCGCATCGCGGGGCGGTCGGGCGCAAGCCCGAGCTCGCGCGCCAGTGTCGCCGCCATGCCGACTTCCTGCCACTGGCTCCAGT